>NZ_JBHWZO010000033.1:0-34151 GCF_042728455.1 Promicromonospora sp. NPDC060204 | reverse complement strand
CCCCAGGGGCCCTCCGCTACGGTTTTACGGCGGCGCACCCCTCACGTTCGCCCGGACCTCTGGCGCTCGGGTCGCCCTTGGTTGCTGGCCGGGTGGTTGCGTACTTGGCCTCCGTCAGGGCCTGGTCGCTGGGGTGGCGAGAAAAGCGTCGACTGATTCTTGAGTCGGGAGGAGGCCCTGGGCCTGGGCTTCTTTCAGGGTGGGGGCTGCCTCGTCCTTGTCGCTGAGGAGGGGCTTGAGGGGGGTGCCGTCTCTGGCGGTGGTGGGCCAGGTGATGGCCAGGTCCTCGTCGAGGGGGTGGATGCCGTGCTCGCGGCCCGGGGCGTAGCCGGCCGAGCACAGGTACAGGACCGTCGACGCGTCCTCCAGGGACATGAAGGCGTGGCCCAGGCCCTCGGACAGGTAGACGGCGCGGCGGTCGACGTCGTCCAGGAGGACGGCGTCCCAGGTGCCGAAGGTGGGGGAGCCCACGCGGAGGTCCACGACGACGTCGAGCACCGCGCCGCTCACGCACATGACGTACTTGGCCTGGCTGGGCGGCACGTCGGCGAAGTGGACGCCCCGGACCACTCCGGCGGCCGACACCGAGCAGTTGGCCTGCTGGAGGTCGAACGCGTGCCCGACGGCGTCGGCGAACGGGCCCGCCTTGAACGCCTCCAGGAAGAGTCCGCGCGGATCCCCGAACTGCTTCGGGGTGATCTCGAAGGCGCCGGGCACGGTCAGCTCGCGGTACTCCATGGAACTCCTCGCGTGGTTCGTCGACGGTCCTGCGGCCCTGGATAGGATCCTAGGGTGACCAGCGGACGCAGCACGGCACAGCAGTGGGTGGTCTTCGGCGCGGCCGGCATGCTCGGCCAGGACATGCTCGCCGCCGCCCGCGGCGCGGGCCACGAGGTGGCCGGGATCCGCCGGTCCGACGTCGACATCACCGACGCCTCGGCCGTGCTCGACGCCGTGGCGGGCCACGACGTCGTCGTCAACTGCGCGGGGTGGACCGCCGTCGATGACGCCGAGACCCACGAGGCGGAGGCCTTCGCCGCCAACGCGACCGGGCCCGCGCACCTCGCGCGCGCCGCCGCGGCGTCCGGGGCGCGCCTGGTCCATGTCTCCACGGACTACGTGTTCGACGGCGGCGCGACGCAGCCCTACGCCGAGGACGCGCCGGTGGATCCCAAGTCGGCCTACGGGCGCACCAAGGCCGCCGGCGAGTGGGCCGTGCGGGCGTACGCGCCCGACGCCCTCGTGGTCCGGACCGCGTGGCTCTACGGCGCGGGCGGGAAGTGTTTCCCGCAGACCATCGCGCGCGTGGCGGGGGAGCGGGACCGGCTGAGCGTCGTGGACGACCAGGTCGGCCAGCCCACCTGGACCGCGGACCTGGCGGACCTGATCGTGCGGCTCGTGGCGGCGCGGGCGCCCGGCGGGCTGTACCACGGGACGGCGTCGGGCCAGGTGACGTGGCACGGCTTCGCCCGCGAGGTGGTCGCGGCTGCCGGGCTCACGACGCCGGTCGACCCGACCACCAGCGCCGCCTACCAGCTCCCGGCGCCCCGGCCGGCGTACTCGGTGCTGGGGCACGACAGGCTCCGGGAGGTCGGAGTGGAGCCGATCGGCGACTGGGCGGACCGCTGGAAGGCGGCGGCACCGACGGTGCTTGGCCCCCGCTGAGCGCGAGGCGCTCGCGGTCAGGAGTCCAGCAGGCTCAGCAGGTACGTGCCGTAGCCGGACTTGGTGAGCTTCTCCGCCCGGGCGCGCAGGTCGTCGTCCGACAGGAAGCCGCGGCGCCACGCGACCTCCTCCGGGGCGCCGATCTTGAGGCCCTGGCGGCGCTCGATGGTGCGGACGTAGTCCGAGGCCTCGAGCAGCGAGTCGAAGGTCCCCGTGTCGAGCCAGGCGGTGCCGCGGGGCAGCACCTCGACCTGGAGCCGGTCCTGACGCAGGTACTCGGCGTTGATGTCGGTGATCTCGTACTCGCCGCGCGCCGAGGGTTCGAGCCCTTTCGCGATGGCCACGACGTCGTTGTCGTAGAAGTACAGGCCGGGCACGGCGTAGCTCGACTTGGGCCGGGCGGGCTTCTCCTCCAGGGAGAGCGCCTTGCCGTGCTCGTCGAACTCGACCACGCCGTAGGCGGTGGGGTCGGCGACGCGGTAGGCGAAGACCGCGCCCCCGTCGAGGTCGGCGAACCGGGTGAGCTGATGGCCCAGGCCGGGGCCGTAGAAGATGTTGTCGCCCAGCACGAGCGCGGCCGACTCGGCGCCGAGGAAGTCCTCGCCGAGCACGAACGCCTGGGCGAGGCCGTCGGGCGACGCCTGTGTCGTGTAGGTGATCGAGATGCCGAACTGCGCGCCGTCGCCGAGCAGCCGCTGGAACTGGTCGGCGTCGTGCGGGGTGGTGATGACCAGGATGTCGCGGATCCCGGCCAGGATCAGCGTGGACAGCGGGTAGTAGATCATCGGCTTGTCGTAGACGGGCACGAGCTGCTTGCTGATGCCCTGGGTGATCGGGTGCAGCCGTGTCCCTGAACCGCCGGCGAGAATGATTCCGCGCATGAGCCGGATCTTGCCACGCGACGGCCGGTCACCGAAGGGTGGAAGCGGGTGGTCGGGGGGTGTTCTCCTGCTCTTCCTCCGCCGTCTTTCTCTCATCAGGAAATTCCCGTGGAGAATTCACCCGGATGAAATCCCGTTCTCGCACACGGGCCGTCATCGTGCAGGTCAGAGGCCGGGTGAACCACGGGTGATCTCTTTCCCAGGGTGATGCGGCGCCGGTCGTCCGAGCGGTAATCAGATGGGTATGCATGGACCTGATGGAGTCAGCGACCTCCTTACCGCGCCGCCCCCCGCCGAACCAGAGGCGGCTCCCGCGCGACGTCGTCGCCGGGGCAAGGGCTTCGTCGCGCTCGTGATCGTCGGCGCCCTGGTGCTCGTCTGCGCCAGCGGCGCCATGGCCTACTACGGCTACAAGATCTCGCTCGACGAGAAGATCGAGCGCATCGAGGACCCGTTCGCCGGCATCGACGAGGCCGCCCGCCCCGAGCCGGCGCCCGTGGAGGGCACCGCGGCGCCCGTGAACATCCTGGCGCTCGGCTCCGACAGCCGGATCTCCGCCGGCGACCCCTCCGCCTGGGAGCTCGGGGCGCAGCGCACCGACGCGATCCTGCTCCTGCACCTGTCGGGGGACCGCAAGTCGGCCGCGGTGATCTCGATCCCGCGGGACTCCTGGGTGGACATCCCCGGCTTCGGCGAGGGGAAGATCAACGCGGCGTTCTCCTTCGGCGGCCCGGGCCTGATGGTCCAGACGGTCGAGGCCCTGACCGGGGTGCGTATCGACCACTTCGCGGTGAGCGACTTCGAGTCGTTCACGACGCTCACCGACACCCTCGGCGGCGTGGAGATCACGGTGCCCGACGGCGCGGGCGGCTCGGTGGAGCAGACGATGACGGGCCAGGAGGCGCTGGAGTTCACGCGCGAGCGGTACGCCCTGGCCAACGGCGACTTCGGCCGCGTGCAGCGGCAGCAGGCCTGGATGCGGGCGATCGCCTCGAAGGCCACCGAGAACAAGAGCGACCTGCTGAAGATGTCCAAGTTCCTGGAGGCCGCCGTGCGGGCCGTGGCCGTCGACCCGGACCTCACGATCGACCGGATGCTGGAGCTGGCCGTCAGCGCCAAGGACCTCTCCACCAGCGACATCACGTTCCTGACCGCGCCCTACTCGGGTACCGGCCGCAGCGACGACGGGCAGTCGATCGTGCTGCTCGACCGGGACGCGCTCGACCCGCTCATGGCGGCCGTGGCGCGCGACGAGCTGCCCGTCTACCTCGCGGAGCAGCCCGGCGGGATCGACACGCTGCCCGCCGTCGTGGAGTAGCCGCGGCCACGAGCGGTCGAGGCCGCGGTGCCGCGGAAAGTTGACCGGCCGAAATATTGCCCGGGTGAATCTCCGCCCCTTTCACCCGCTATCGCAATTGGGGGACATGCGCCGCTTGTAGCATCAGTTCACCAATGGCGCATCCTGGACCTCCGGCACCTTCTCTTTTCGCGCCTGGCGGGGTGCCCTTATCGCTGAATGCCCTCGGGCAGACAAGGACATTCTTGCCGTGAAGGATCGTGCGCCGGGCGTGGTGCGAGGGCTCCGTCGCGCGGTGTGGCACCTGCGGCAGGGCGGCATCGAGCAGCTTCGGACGCATCTGCGCAGGCAGCAGGTGCCGCTCGCCGGGCAGGTCGGCGGTTCGCGCCTGACGAAGGACGGCCTGGTGTTCGACCCGTGGCCGGCCCGTCCGACGTCGGGTCTGGCGGCGCGCGGGACCGTGGTCGACGGCGCAGCGGCCGGGCGCGACCCGGTCGGCGGGCCGCGCGACCTGCGGGTCGGCGTCATCCTGGACGACTTCTCGCGGCTCGCGTTCGCGCCCGAGTGGCACCAGGTGGCGCTGACCCCCACGACCTGGCAGGACGAGCTGGCGAGCGGCCTGGACCTGCTCTTCGTGGAGTCCGCGTGGAACGGCAACGACGGCGCGTGGCAGTACCACCTGACCGGCACGTCGGCCCCGCGCCCGGCCTTCGCCGAGCTCGTCGCGGCCTGCCGTGCGGCGGGCGTGCCGACCGTGTTCTGGAACAAGGAGGACCCGGTCCACTTCGCGGACTTCCTCGACGCCGCCCGCCTGTTCGACCGGGTCTACACCACCGACGTCGACCGCGTGCCCGCCTACGTCGAGGCCCTCGGCCACGACCGGGTGGGCGTGCTGGAGTTCGCCGCGCAGCCCGCCGTCCACAACCCGGTGCGCCTGCACGGCCGCGGCCCGGAGCGGGACGTCGCGTTCGCCGGGATGTACTTCGCGCACAAGTACCCGGAGCGGCGCGAGCAGATGGACCTGCTGCTCGGTGCGGCCCTGGACGTGTCGCCCCGGATGCGGCACGGCCTGGAGATCTTCAGCCGGTTCCGCGGCAAGGACGAGAAGTACCAGTTCCCCGCGCCGCTGGACGGGCGCGTCGTCGGCTCGCTCGACTACGACCGGATGCTGACCGCCTACCGCGAGTACAAGGTCTTCCTCAACGTGAACTCCGTGGTCGGCTCGCCGTCGATGTGCGCGCGCCGGATCTTCGAGATCACGGCGTCCGGGACGCCCGTCGTCTCGACGCCGAGCGCGGCCGTGGGGGAGTACTTCCCCGGCGACGAGGTCTTCGTCGCCGAGACCCGCGAGGCCGGCGCGCACGCGATCCGGGCGCTCGTGCGCTCGCCCGAGCTGCGCGACCGCGCGGTCCACAAGGGCCAGCGCCGCATCTGGCGCGAGCACACCTACGCCGCCCGGTCGCAGAAGGTGCTGGCCGACGTGGGCCTGGCCGGCTCGGCCGTCGTCGCGCGACCGACCGTGACCGCCCTCGTCTCCACGAACCGCCCGCACCAGCTCGACCACGTGCTCGGCGTGCTCGGCGCCCAGGAGGGCGTGGACCTGCAGGTCGCGCTGCTCACGCACGGCTTCGAGGCGGACGACGCCGACCTGCGCACCCGCGCCAAGGAGGCCGGCGTCGGCTCGCTGGAGCTGCTGACGGCGACGGCGGACGTGCCGCTGGGCACGTGCCTGAACCTGCTGCTGGACGCGGCCGACGGCGACGTCGTGGCCAAGATCGACGACGACGACCTGTACGGGCCGCAGTACCTGTCCGACCAGCTGTACGCGCTGGCGTACTCGGGCGCGGACGTGGTGGGCAAGCAGGCGCACTACATGTACCTCGAGGGCCCCGACGCGACGATCCTGCGGTTCGCGGAGCGGGAGCACCGGTACACGGACTTCGTGATGGGGCCGACGATCGTGGCGCGGCGCGATGTGGCCGCCGCGGTGCGGTTCAAGGCAGTGAGCCGCGGCGAGGACTCGCGGTTCCTCAAGGGTGTGGTGCGCGGCGGCGGCACGGTGTTCTCGGCCGACCGGTTCAACTTCGTCCAGGTGCGGTCTGCCGCGGGTGGCCACTCCTGGGACGTCGCCGACGCCGAGCTGCTCGCGAGCGGCCAGGTCAAGTTCTACGGGCGTGCGACATCGCACGTGATCTTCTGAGAGTGCGGGGAACGAGAAACATGGGCATCAGCAGCGTCGGAGTCGTCGGCCTCGGGTACATCGGGCTACCGACGGCAGCGATCCTCGCTGCCAACGGGATGTCCGTCACCGGCATCGACGTCAACCCGAGCACGGTCGACGCCGTGAACCGTGGCGAGGTCCCGTTCGTGGAGCCGGACCTGGCCGCCTACGTCAGTGGGAGCGTTGCCAGCGGCAAGCTGCGGGCCGTCACGAGCCCCGAGCCGGCCGACTGCTTCATCGTCGCGGTGCCCACGCCGTTCCAGGGCGACCACGAGCCGGACCTGTCGTACGTGCGGGCGGCGGCCCAGGCCATCGCGCCGCAGCTGCGCGGCGGTGAGCTCGTCATCCTGGAGTCGACCTCGCCTCCCGGGACCACGAGGAAGCTGGCCGACTGGATCATCGAGGCGCGTCCCGACCTGAGCCTGGACGGCGCCGACGGGCGACCCACGTTCCATGCGGCGCACTGCCCCGAGCGCGTGCTGCCCGGACGGGTGATGGTCGAGCTGGTCACCAACGACCGGATCGTCGGCGGGCTCACGCACGAGGCGGCGGAGCGGGCGCGTGACCTGTACCGGGCGTTCTGCCACGGCGAGATCCTGCTGACCGACGCGAAGACCGCCGAGATGGCAAAGCTCGTCGAGAACTCGTTCCGCGACGTGAACATCGCGTTCGCCAACGAGCTCTCGGTCATCGCGGACCGCCTTGGCATCGACGTCTGGGAGCTCGTCCGGCTCGCGAACCACCACCCGCGGGTCAACATCCTCCAGCCTGGGCCCGGCGTGGGCGGGCACTGCATCGCGGTGGACCCGTGGTTCATCGTCGACGCCGCGCCCGAGGAGGCGCGGCTCATCCGGACGGCGCGGGAGGTCAACGACACGAAGCCGGGCTGGGTGCTCGACAAGGTGCGCGCCGCAGTGGAGGGCACGGACAAGCCCGTGATCGCGGCTCTCGGCCTCGCGTTCAAGCCGGACATCGACGACCTGCGCGAGTCGCCGGCGCGCCGGATCGTCGGTGCGCTGGCGGACGAGTACCCGCAGGCCGAGATCCTCGTGGTGGAGCCGCATGTCGGCGAGCTGCCGAAGGAGCTGGCGAACCGCCGCAACGTCGTCCTGAGCACCGTCGAGGACGCCGTCGCGCGTGCGGACGTCATCGCACTCCTCGTCGGGCACTCTGCGTTCTCGGAGATCAGGGACGGATCGCTCGCCGACGCGAAGCGGGTGCTGAGCTTCGTCGGTCCGGTCGTGGCGTCGACGGCATGATCGCGGCCCCCTTCCGACGGTTCCTCGGCGGCGTCGTGCGCCGGGCCAGGAGGCCGCGCCTGTCCGTCGTCATGCCCTGCAGGGACGGCGGCGAGTACCTGGAGCCGGCGATCCGCAGCGTGCTCAACCAGGACCTCCGCGACCTCGAGGTGATCGTCGTCGACGACGGGTCCACCGACGGGTCCCGAGAGCTGGTGGCCCGGCTGAGGGCCCGTGACCGCCGGTTGCGCACGACCCGGACCCGCGGGGGCCAGGGTCCGGGCGCCGCGCGGAACCTCGGCGTGGAGCTCGCCCGGGGTCGCTACCTCGCTTTCGTCGACGCGGACGATGTCGTCCTTCCCGGGGCGTACGACGACATGGTCCGCAGGCTGCGGCGGCCGCGCACCGACATGGTGATGGGCGGGTACCTCCGCCACGGTGCGACCGGGAGCCACCGCCCCAAGGTGGTGGCCAGGGTGCACCGCACCGACGTGCTCGGCACCACCGCGGCCCGGACGCCGGAGGCCGCGGACGAACCGGTCGTCTGGAACCGCATGTACCGCACGGCTTTCTGGCGACGCGCGGTGGGACCCTTCCCCGAGGCGGGCAACTACGAGGACCGCGAGCCCGCACTGCGTGCTACGCTGCGCGCGCGCCGGTTCGACCTGCTGGAGCGCGACGTGTACTCGTGGCGTCTGCCCGAGGGCCGGGGCTCGCGCTCGCAGCACAAGGAGGAGCTCTCGGACCTCGAGGACCGCGTCGCGGTCATCGAGCGCAAGATCCCCCTCCTTGCCGAGGCCCCGGCGCAGGTCCGCGACCGGGTCTGGGCCCGCTGGCTCGGTACGGACCTCGGGATGTTCGCCGCCCATGTGCCTCAGTGCGACGACGCCTACTGGGCCGTGCTGCAGCGGACGGCGGCCCGGTTGACGGACGGCGCCTCGCCGGAGGTATGGGCGCGGATCCCGGTGTCGGACCGGCTCCTGAGCTACGTGATCAGCGAAGGTGCCCGGGACGACGCCGAGGAGCTGCTGGGCACCCGTGCGGAGGACACCACCGCGGTGCCGCTCGTGGTGGACGCCGGGACGCTGCGGGCCGTGCCGGAGGTGCTCGGGCGGCTGACGACGCGGATCCCGGCGAACCTGCTCACCGTCGACCCCGCGTTGCTCGAGCCGGGGGTCGGGGTCCTGCGCACCGGGTGGGTCGCCCCAGGGCTGCTGTCGGTGACCGGATGGGCGTACCTTCCGGGCCTGGATCCGGCGACCGAAGGTCTCGTGACCTCGGTCGGCCGCCGGAACGGGGCGGATGACGAGACCGGGTGCGAGCTGCATCCGGTTACCGACCCCGAGATCGACGTCGAGAGCGGCGACCCCTGGCGGTCGTACGCGCGGTCCGGGTTCGAGGCGCTGGTGAAGACGGACGGGCCCGAGGACCGGGACGTCACGCTCGTCGTCGCGCTCGAGCTCGGGGGACAGCGCTGGACCGCAGACCTCGCGGTGAGCCTCCCCTCGGGCAAGGTCGCGGGTCCGGTGCCGGCGCAGCCGCGCGGCAGCGGGTTCGGTCCGACGCGTGTGCGCATGGACGGGGTGCGGGTCGACGGGCCGCGCGTCGTGGTCGTGGGCAGCGTGTCGCCGGTGGTGCCCCGGCTCCGGGTCGGTGTCTCCACGTCACGCCAGTCGTTCGAGACCTCGGTGACCCCTGCTCCGGACGGCTCGTTCGAGGCCATGATCGCGCCCGTCGGCGCGGCGTTCCCGAGCGACGGTTACTTCGTGCGCTGGTCGACCAAGGACGACGGGCCGTTGGTGGGTTGGGCACGGCCGGGGCACACCCTCACGGAGGGCCCGGTCGCCGTTGACGGTGAGCTCCAGCGAGCAGCCATGAAGCGGCACGGCGAGAACGCCGTGAGCCTGACCGTGAGCGCCCCGCTGACCGCCGAGGAACGGTCTCGTGCCGGACAGCGGAGGCTGCGCGACGCCGCGCCGACAGGCGCCCTCACCCGGGCGATCGTGTTCGAGACCTTCAACGGCAAGTCGTGCGAGGGCAGCCCCCGCGCCGTGTTCGCCGCGCTGCGCGCGGCCGGCGTCGACGCCGCCATGTACTGGTCCGTGCGGGACCTCTCGGTACCGGTCCCCGACGGTGGCAAGGCCCTGATCATCGGTTCGGCCGAGTGGCACCGCGTGCTGGGGACGGCCAGGGTGCTGGTGAGCAACAACAACTTTCCGCACTGGTTCGTCAAGCGGCCGGGCCAGTTCTTCCTCCAGACCTGGCACGGCACGCCGATCAAGCGACTGCTGTTCGACCTGCCGAACTCCGCGTCGCCACTGACCTACCGGCGGATGATGCGACGCCAGGTCCCGATGTGGGACCTGCTGCTGGCGCAGACGCCGGCAGCCGAGCAGAACCTGCGGACCGGCCTCGGGTACGACGGCGAGGCCTGGGTCGTGGAGCAGCCGTCCAACGGCGTGCTGTACGAGAGCGCGGGCGTCCGCGAGCGAGCTCGCGAGCGGTTGGGGATCGGTGCGGACGAGCGGGTGGTGCTCTACGCCCCGACGTGGCGCGAGGCGCACCGGAACCGGTCCCGGGCGGGGAGCTGGGCCGAGGCCCTGGACCCGGACGGGCTCGCGGCGGCCGTCGACGCGCGGGTGCTGGTCCGCAGCCACCACGTCTCGGCCCGGGCCGCCGCCACCGGTGCGGGGGTGCTCGACGTCAGTGAGTACCCGTCGGTCGAGGAGCTGATGCTCGCGGCCGACCTGCTGGTCAGCGACTACTCGTCGGTGCTGCACGACTGGTCGGTCACCCGGCGCCCCGCGATCGTCTACGCGCCGGACCTCGAGTGGTACCGCGACGTCGAGCGCGGTTTCTACGGGGACTGGCCCGCCACCTCGCCCTGGCCCCTCACCGCGACGCCGGACGAGCTGGCCGCCGCCGTGCGCGCGGCGTTCGAGAGCGGGGCGGCGGGTGCGGCACCGCCCCTGGACGGGACACACGTCCGCGACGAGCGGCGTCGGCTCGTCGAGAAGATCTCCCGCCACCTGGACCTCGAGGTCGCAGGCGAGGCGGAACACATCGGTACCAAGGAGATTCGATGAAGCGCGTCATCACGTACGGAACGTTCGACATGCTGCACTACGGGCACATCGAGCTGCTGCGGCGAGCGCGTGCGCTCGGTGACTACCTGATCGTCGCCCTGTCCAGCGACGAGTTCAACGCGGGCAAGGGCAAGAAGGCCTACTTCTCGTACGAGGACCGCAAGCGCATGCTCGAGGCGATCCGCCACGTGGACCTGGTGATCCCCGAGCACACCTGGGAGCAGAAGTCCTCGGACATCGGCCTCTACCAGGTGGACACCTTCGTGATCGGCGACGACTGGGCCGGCAAGTTCAACGAGCTCAAGACGCAGTGCGAGGTCGTGTACCTGGCTCGGACACCGGAGATCTCCACCACGCAGATCAAGGCAGAGCTGACGAAGGCGTCTTGAGCGACCTGGTCAGGAAGACGGAGAAGATGGGGCGTCAGGTGAAGACGGGGGTATCCCAGCAGGTTCGCGAGGTCGGCCTGAAGGTGGCAGCCGGTGGTCAGGGTTCCGCCGCGGCCGCGGCGCACTACCGGCTCGCAGTGCTCGACATCGCCGCCGACCGGCTCGCCGGCGCTCAGACGAGGCTCGAACGTGCCCTGGCGATCGACGACAGCCAGGCGGTGTGGCACCACCGGCTCGGGTTCGTCCAGGAGCGCCGCAAGCTCTACGCCGACGCACTTGCGTCCTACGAGCGGGCGCTCGCGATCGACCCCACGGTGGCGGAGCGCCACTACCGCGCCGGCCGCTGCCTCCAGGCGCTCCGCAACCGCGGCCAGGCCATGCAGCGGTTCGAGACGGCCGTCGTTCTCGACCCGAAGCACGTCAGGGCTGCCGCGGCGCTGTTCGAGATGCTGGACAACAGCGTCCCGCTGTGGCGCAAGCACGAGATCCTCGACCTCGTGGCGCCGATCCTGGACAGCCCGGACGGATACACGCAGCAGGTGCAGGTCGCGCACGACCTGGGCCGGGACGAGGACGTGCTGCGGGTCGTGGCCCGACTGGAGCAGTCCCACCAGGCCGACTCCCCGACCTACCTCCTCGCCGGGCTCGCGGCCGAGAAGCTCGGTCGGACGGCGCAGGCCAGGCGCGAGCTGGAGAAGGCGTGCCGCCTGGACAACGACCCCCGCACGATGATCGTGGGGCCGGGCATCTTCTTCGAGCGTCAGGGGGACTGGCGCGAGGCGGCGGCCCGGTTCGTCGCCCGCTGGGACGAGGGCGTCCGTGACGCGGAGCTGGCGTTCAAGGCGGGTTACGCGTTCGAGCGGCAGTACCTCTGGGAGGAGGCGGTCCGGTGGTTCGACATCGCGCTCGGGCTCGACGCGCGTCTTCCGTACCGGCACTACAAGAGGGCCCTCGCCCTGGAACGGGGTGGACACCGCTCCGCCGCCATCGACGGGTACGCGGCCGCGCTCGAGCTCGGCGGGCGCTCGCAGCGTGACTGGTTCTACCGGCTCGGCCGGTGCCTGCTCGACGACGGACGTCCGGCGGAGGCGCTCGACGCGCTGCTCCGGTTCGCCGGGGCGGACGACCTCGCCGCTGAGCTGCTCCCGCGGCACGACCGCGACGACGCGCCGTCCGCGGAACGGCCGGAGGTGCGGGACCTGATCCAGGACCGTTCCGCAGCGGCTCAGCTGACCTACGCCCGATCGGGCGTCGACATCCTTCCCACCGATCCGGCGCTGTGGCTGCGGCTCGCGGAGACGCTGTCGACGGCGGGAGACCTCGGTGCGGCCGACGAGGCCTACCGCGAGTACGAACGGCGTGCACCGGAGATCGACCTGCGCAACCGTGCTCAGCACGCACTCGTGCTGGCGGATCTCGGACGGGAGGAGGCTGCCGCTCGCCTGCTGCTCGACGGGCGCGAGTTCGCCCTGCCCGACGGGCTCCCGCTCGGCACGATCACCGGGACGGACCACGCCCGGCGCCGCGCCCTGTACGTCGAGTACTCCGAGCGGTACGAGGTCGCCGAGGGGACGGTGCTCTTCGAGTCGTACTGGGGCGACAAGGTCGCCTGCAACCCGCTGGCCATCTACCGGGCCATGCTGCGCGACGCCCGTTTCCGGGACCACACGTTCGTCTGGGTGGTCAAGGCGGACACCGACGTCCCCGTCGACGTCCGGTCCGATCGCCGGACCGTCCTCGCGACGTACGGCAGCGAGCTGCACGTCCGGACTCTCGCGACGGCGGGCACGCTGGTGAACAACACGTCCTTCGTGGACTACGTCACCCGTCGCGACGGCCAGCTCTACCTCAACACCTGGCACGGAACGCCGCTCAAGACCCTCGGCAAGCGCATCGGCACGGGGGTGGCCGAGTACGCCAACGTCGCGCGCAACCTGCGCAACACGACCCACGTCGTCGCTCCCAACGCGCACACCCGGGACGTGCTCGTCCACGACTACGACCTCGACGTCACCTATCGAGGGGTGGCGGACGCGCTCGGGTCGCCACGCCTGGACGCGCTGGTCGTCGCGGGCGACGAGGAGCGCCAGGCGGCGCTGGACCGGCTGGGCCTGCGGGTCGGCGCCGGCGAACGAGTGGTGTTCTACGCCCCGACGTGGCGCGGCGGCGGCGAGCACCGCACCATCGACGCGGAGTCGGTCGTCCAGGACCTCACGGAGATGGGTTCGGTGCCCGGCACGATCGTCCTCTACCGGGTGCACCACATGGTCGAGGCGGTCGTGGGCGACATCGAGGTGCCGGCGATCAAGGTCCCCGCCGACATCGACACGTACGACGTCCTTCCCTGCGTCGACGTGATGGTCACGGACTACTCGAGCCTGATGTTCGACTTCCTCGTCACCGGGCGTCAGGTGATCCTGTACACGCCCGACCTCGACGAGTACGTCGCGGAACGTGGCGTGTACTTCCGGCCCGACGAGGTCTTCGACGACGTCGTCCGGACCCGGTCCGAGCTCCGGGAGGAGCTCGGCCGGACCGCTCCCTTCGAGCCCGGCCCTCGGTACCAGGAGTCACGACGGCGCTTCACCGCCGCGGAGGACGGGAAGGCTGCGGCCCGCTGCCTCGACCTGATCGTCCGCCGTCGCGACGACGTGTCGGCCACCCCGAGGGCCAGGGCGGAGGGCGAGGCCGAGGCGGTCGTCTTCTTCTCCTCGCTCATCCCCAACGGGATCTCGACGTCGCTGCTGAACCTGCTCGCGAACCTCGACCGGTCGCGGTACCGGCCCGCGCTCCTCATGGAGCCGGCGATCGTGGAGCGGTACCCGGACCGGCTGGAGACGTTGGCGAAGGTACCGTCCGACGTCTCACTGATCACCAGGAACGGCGCGATGGTGGTGTCGGTCGAGGAGCGTTGGCTCATCGACCGGTTCACGAAGCACTCCTATCTGTCGGAGCCGCAGTGGGAGCTCGTCCGCAAGGGCTATCAGCGCGAGCTGCGACGGCTGCTCGGTACGACGCGTCCGGTCACGCTCGTCGAGTTCGAGGGGTACTCGACGTTCTGGATGTCGCTCCTCGCCGCCGCCGAAGGTTCTGGACACCGGTCCTACGCCTTTCTCCACAACGAGATGCTCGCGGAGAAGGAGACCAAGTACCCGTCCCTGGAGGCGGTCTTCCAGCAGTACCGGGACTTCACGGGTCTCGCCAGCGTCTCCGGTGCGACGGCCGAGCTGAACGGATCGGAGCTCGAGGCGGCCGGCTACCTGCGCGGCAAGCCGATGGCCGCCGTGCACAACGCCCTCGACCACGAGCAGGTGGTCGCCCGCGCCGCGCAGGCGGCCGATCTCCCGGCCGGGCTCGAGGAGCACGAGGGACCGCTCGTGGTCGTCGTGGGGCGCTTCTCGCGGGAGAAGAACCAGGTCGACGCCGTCCGGGCGATGAAGCGCGTCCTGGGGCAGCGACCCGACGCCAAGCTCGTCGTCGTCGGTTCAGGCCCCCTGGAAGGGTTCCTCAAGACTGCGGTCGTGGAGGCGGGGATCGCGCCCTCCGTCGTGTTCACGGGGCAGCTGGCCAACCCGATGCCGCTGATGAGGCGTGCTGACGTCTTCGTGATGACCTCGACGCACGAGGGGCAGCCGCAGGTGCTGTTCGAGGCGATGATCCTCGGCACCCCAATCGTCACCTATCCGACCCCGGGCATCCGGGAGGCGGTCGAGCTCGGGTACGGCCGCGTCGTCGAACCCTCCCCGGAGGCCTTGGCGGAAGCGGTGCTGGAGACCCTGGACGGCACGGGCGAGGCCGTCGGCGTGTTCGACGCAGAGGCCTTCAACAGGCGGGCGCGGGCCGAGTTCAACGAACTGGTTCAAGCGGTGCGCCGGCCGTAGCGGGTCCACGTGTCCGAAGGCCGAAGGGCCTTGAGACCCCACCGGGTCTCAAGGCCCTTCTTTCAACTGCGATGCGCGGTAGCTGGTTCCTCAGGCGACCTGGTGAATTCCTGCGGGAAGGCCGAACCCGGAGAGGAGTGCGTTGAGGGCCATCGCCTGATGCTGGATCGTCTGCCCCGGAACGTCGGAATGCGTCTTGATCTTCTGGTTGTCCGAGTCGAGGAAGGTGATGTGGTCACCGATCGGCGCCAGCGTCGCACCGATGTAGTCGTACTGAGGTGATCGGTGCGAGGTGACGACGACCGGGTGGTACCACTCCGGGTACTGGGCGCCGCGGGCGTACTGAGCCAGCCGACCGAAGACTGCTTCCTTGGTCTCGGGAAAGATTCCTCCCGAGGTGAAGTGCACGTCGGCATGGTTCTGTTCGTAGTGGGCGTCGTTCAGGATGGGGTCGACGGCCACGAAGTTCCAGGTGTTCAGCAGGCCCTGGTGCAGCGCGCCCGTCCCGCCCTTCGAGGGCCCGTACAGAACCACCTTCTCCTGGGCGATCGCGTTCTCGGCGATGAACTCGCCGATGAACCGGCTGATCCGGTCGCTGTTCCCCGGGAGATAGGTCGTGTTGAGGTAGAACGACCCTCGCACGCCACCGAGATCGGCGATCCGCAGGACGCCGGTCCCCGGGACGAGGTGCTTCTGGATCGCCTTGTACGTCTGGAAGAAGTGACGGTTGATGCTTGTCTCGAGCCGGTCGGTCATCGGGGAGAAGACGACCACGAGCTTGGTCGTCCTGCCGTTGGTCGCAGGTGAGAACTGGTAGACGACCTTGTTGTCCGGCGTCATCTTGTAGGTCCCGCTCTTCACCGCCTGCCAGAGATTCCTCAGCTCGTCGTGCTGGACCAGCCGCGTCGTACCCGCATCAACCTTGTAGATGTAGAAGCCGTTGTTGGTGAGGAAGTTGAGAGCATCGCGAGCACGCTGGTCCTGCCGCGCCGCCTGCATCAGGTTCCTCCCGTCCGGGACCACTCCGAGCAGATCGAGATGGAGGAACTTCGGCAGCGCCCCGTTGCGTTCGATCTCCGCGGCGACGCCCGCCGCGCCGTCGGCGATGGTCGCCTTGACCACGGCCGTGCTCTTCGGCTTCGGCGCCGCGCCGGGTCCACCCGCACCGTTGGCGGTGTGCGCCGGGACGACGTTGCGGGAGCCGGTCTGCGGGCCGGCCGGGTTCATGACACGCGGTACGTCCGCGCTCGGCATGCGGTGGCCGCCGGTGACGGGCTGTGCCCCCGGCCCCCACACCACGCGCCCCTCGATGCCGGTCAGCTGGCGGACGACGTCCAGGTACACGTGCTCCGCGTAGTGGAACGGCGCATCGCCCCACGGGTGGTGCGGGCCGGACACCACGGTGGCGGGGTCCACGGTCACGACGTGGGCGCCGAGGGCCTGTGCCGCGGCCTCCACGTACGGCCGGAACACCGGGTTGGCCTGTGCGGCGGAGACGCCGAACGAGTCAGGCGTGGGCTGACCGCTCTCCGACCACTCCGCCCAGGGGATGTCCAGCAGGGCGATGCCCACGTGCGGCATGACGCCGCGGATCGACTCGCCCAGTGCGCGGATGGCCCCCTGCCAGTACTCGAAGTGCTGCTGGGTGCCGAAGGCGAGGTGACGGGTGCCCTGGGGCAGGTGGTTCTCGGCGCCGGACTGGATGAGCTCCACCGAGCGCGTCAGCACGGTGCCGTCGGGCAGCAGGTAGACGCCCAGGCGCTCGTCGGTGAGGTCGACCAGGAGCACGTCGACGTGCTCGGCGAAGTCGGGCAGCATCCTCCGCAGGCTCGACCCGAAGTCGCCGGTGACCATCCGCTGCTGGAACCGCGACTCCAGCGTGGGCGGGGCCATCAGCTCGACCGGCCGGGTCGTCGCGCTCAGGGCGGACTGCCGCGCCACGTACTGGACCAGCTCGAACTGCTCCGGATCGAAGTGCTCGAACGTGTCTCGTGACACGCACGAACCATAGATAAAGACCCTGGTCTTGCTCATGCTCCACCCTCTGCAGTAACGGCAGTGAATTCTTCGTCCAGCACGAGGTCCGGCAGCAGGCCGGTCACCTCGGGCGCGAGCATGCGGGCCGTCGCGTCCAGCACCCGGCTCGCGCTGCGTCCGTCACCGTACGGGTTGATGGCCTGCGCCATCGCCGCGTAGGCCGCGTCGTCGGTCAGCAGCCGGTTCACCTCGGCGACGATCCGCTCCTCGTCGGTGCCGATGAGCCGGGCGGTGCCGGCCTCGACCGCCTCGGGGCGCTCGGTGTTGTCGCGCATGACGAGCACCGGCTTGCCCAGGCTCGGCGCCTCCTCCTGGAGGCCGCCCGAGTCGGTGAGCACCAGCGTCGAGAGCGACAGCAGGTGCGTGAACTCGCCGTAGCCGAGCGGCTCGGTCACGGTGACGTTGGCCAGCCCGTCGAGGTGCGGCAGCACGGCGTCGCGCACCACGGGGTTGCGGTGCACCGGCAGCACGATCTCCGTGTCGGGGAACCGGCGGGCGATCCGCGCGAGGGCGCGGCCCACCCCTTCCATCGCGGCACCCCAGTTCTCCCGGCGGTGCGTGGTCACCAGCACGATCCGGCGGCCCGACGCCGCGACCCGCTCGAGGCCCGGGTCCGTGAACGCCGTCCGGCGCTCCACGGCGAGGTACAGCGCGTCGATGACGGTGTTGCCGGTCACGGCGATGTCCTCGAGCCGGACGCCCTCCGCCACGAGGTTGGCCAGGCTGCGCAGGGTCGGCGCGAGGTGCAGGGAAGCGATCTGGGACGTGATCTTCCGGTTCGCCTCCTCCGGGAACGGCGACATGATGTCGCCGCTGCGCAGGCCTGCCTCCAGGTGCACCACCGGGATCCGCCGGTAGAACGCGGCCAGCGCGGCGGCCGTCGAGGTCGACGTGTCGCCCTGCACCACGACGACGTCGGGCCGCCGGGCCTCCAGGATCGGGTCGAGCCGGGACATGACGCGGGCGAAGATCTGCCCGAGCGTCTGACCGTGGCTCATGACGTCGAGGTCGTGGTCGGGCACGATGCCGAAGACCTCGTTGACCTGGTCGAGCATCTCGCGGTGCTGGCCGGTCACGACGGTCACGGAGTCGAACCGGTCGTCGGCCTCGAGCGCCGTGATGACCGGGGCCACCTTGATGGCCTCCGGACGTGTCCCGTAGACCGTCATGACGAGCGGACGGCTCACAGGTCGCTCCTCTCCGCGCGGATGGCCGCGGCGCGGGCGGCCGAGGCAGCGGCTTGCTTGGCGTCGCGGCCGGTCGGTCGTGCGTGCCGTTCCCGCACCCGCCCCTTGGGCGGTTCCGGCGCGTCGATCCGAACCTGCGTCTCCCGGCGTTCGGCGAACGCCTCCTCGAGGATCCGCCTGGCCTCGTCGGGCTTGTCCTTGGCGAAGGCCCAGGCCCACTTGCGGTACCGGACGGCGACGTCCTGCGCCTCGCCGTCGAGCACCAGGCGGCCGTGGTGCAGCCAGATGGCCCGGGTGCAGGACTCCTCGATGGTCTGCGCCGCGTGGCTCACGAGGAACACCGTGCCCGCCTCCTCGCGGAGCCTGGTCATCCGGGCCTCGCTGCGTTCCTTGAACGCGGCGTCGCCGGTGGCCAGGGCCTCGTCGATGAGCAGGATGTGGGGGCGCGCCGCCGTCGCGATGGCGAAGCGCAGGCGCGCCGCCATGCCCGAGGAGTAGGTGCGCATGGGCAGGTAGATGGACTTGCCCAGGCCGGCCAGCTCGATGACGTCCGGGATCGCGGCCTCGGCCTCGGCCGGGGAGAGCCCCATGGCCAGGCAGCCCAGGCGCACGTTCTCCTCGCCGGGCAGGTCGGGCACCAGGGCGGCGTTCACGCCGATGAGCACGGGCGTGCTCTCGGCGAGCACCTGCCCCTTGGTGGGCTTCTCCAGGCCGGCGATGATCCGCAGCAGCGTGCTCTTGCCGGAGCCGTTCTGCCCCACGAGGCCGATCTGCTCGCCGGAGTTCGCGACGAACGAGATGTCCGTCAGGGCGCGCACCGTCACCTTGGGCTCCTGGCCCAGCACGTTGAGCACCGCGCGCTTCACCTTGGCGCGCCGGCCGTGCGTCGTGTCCGTGGACGGCGTCCGGTAGAACATCCGCAGGCCCTGCACGGCCACCGTGGGCCACAGCACCGGGGTGCTCCCGGACTTCGGCCCGACGGCGGCGAACTGTCCGGTGTGGGGCGGGGCCTGCACCGACATCGGGATGGCGCCGGTGAGCGGCCGCTGTGCCGCCTGGGCGGGCAGCGGCATGGACGCCGGGCCGTTCTGGCCCAGCGGCGGGGGCATGGGGTAGTCGAGGTCAGCGGCCATAGCTCTCCTCCGCCCGCCAGAAGACGACGAACCCGACCACGAGCAGCCCCACGCTCCAGGCGCCGAGCACGGCCCAGCGCATGGGGTCGGGCGTCGTCGCGTACAGGACGCAGTCCCGCACGATGTCGAGCACGATGAACATCGGGTTCGCCTCGAGCCACACCTTCAGGTCGGGGTTGTCGGACAGCAGGTGGTCGAACGAGAAGAACACCGCAGACCCGTAGAGCCAGACCCGCATCACCATGCCGATGAGGTTGGTGATGTCCGGCAGCGCGGCGGCCCACCGGGCCACCAGGAGCGACAGGCCCGTGGTGAACATGACCTGGAGCGCCAGGGCGGCGGGCACCAGCGCGAGGCGCCAGGTGTACTCCTCGGCCGGGGGCGTGAAGTAGATCAGCACGCCGAGCGTGAGCAGCGTCGGGCCCAGGTTGAGCAGGTTGCGCAGCACCACGGAGATCGGCAGCGCCGCGCGCGGGAACGTGAACGCCCGGATCAGGTTCTTGCCCTGCTGCACCGAGCGTGCGCCGCCGTTGATCGACTGGGTGGTGAACTGGAACAGGAACACGCCGATCAGCAGGTACCCGACGAAGTTGTCGATACCCCGCGCGTTCTTCATGAGCAGCCCGAACACGAGGTAGTAGACGCCACCGTCGATCAGCGGGTTCAGCACCAGCCAGGCCTTGCCCAGCAGGCTCTGCCGGGTCCCGCTGGCGACCTTCGCGCGCGCGTCCGCCCACAGGAAGTGCCGGCGGGCCCACAGGAGCCGCACGTACTGCCCCAGCGGCGGTCGCGCTCCCACGCGCGACAGGTTGCCGAGCGTGACCAGCTTCGTCGTCGTCGGTGAGGCGTCGAACAGGGCCGCGTACGACCCGGTCTCGGGACCCGCGCTCATGCCGTCACCCCCAGGCAGTTCCGGTAGACGCCCAGGTAGGTCTCCGCGTTACGCACCCATGTCCTCTCCGTAGCCACCCCGTGGCCCAGCTCCACCAGCTCGGCCCGCCGGCCGGCGTCGTCCAGGAGCGAGCCGACGGCGTCGGCCCAGCCCTCCAGGTCGCCGGCGTCGACGTGCAGTCCCGCACCGCCCACCGCCTCGACGAGCGCGGGCAGCGCGCTCGCCACCACCGGCCGGCCCACCGCCATGGCCTCGACCGGCTTGAGCGGCGTCACCAGGCGCGTCACCTCGTGGTCGCGCCGGGGCACCAGCACGACGTCAAGCGCGGCCAGCCACGTCAGCGCGACGGCGGGCGGCACCCGGCCCGGGAGCACGACGTGGTCGGCCACGCCGAGCTCGCGCGCCAGCCGCGCCAGGCCGGGCCGCGAGACGCCGTCGCCGACCAGCAGGCCCGTCACGTCGTGGCCCCGCGCGCGGAGCGTCGCGACCGTGCGGACCACGGTCTCCAGGCCCTCGTAGTCGACCAGGCTGCTCACGGTCCCGATGGCGGGGCCGGCGGGCAGACCGAGGGCCGCGCGCGCCGCCTCCGGCGTGGGGTGGTGCGCGGTGAGCAGCGCGTCCGGCACCGCGTTCGGCACCACGGTGATGTGCCCGGCGGGCACGCCCCGCGCCACGAGCGCGTCGCGCATCGTGCCGCTGAGCGTCACCACGGCGTCCGCGGCCAGCGCCAGCTCGGTCTCCTTGGCCTGCATCAGTGCCCGACGGCGGGACGCCGCCGCCCGCGCCCGTGCCTCCGGGGTGCCGTGCGCCGCCACCCAGGTCTCCTCGGGCAGGCCACGGACCTCGTAGACCCACGGGATTCCGGCACGCCGCGCCGCGGCCCGGGCGAGCGACCCGACGGCCGACGGCGTGGTGGTGTGCAGCACGTCCGCCCCGACCTCGCGCGCGGCCGCGACCAGCAGGTCCGTCTCCTGCGCGGCGCGGCGGGCGGCGTCGGGCTCGGCGCGTGCCGGGACCAGCCGGCGGTAGGCGACGCCGTCCACGACGTCGGTCCCGCGCGCCGCGAGCGAGCCGATGGTCAGCGGGTAGCCCGGCCGCGTCGTCGCCGATGCCGCGAGCCCGTGGGCCTGCTGCGCCACGAGGATCGCGTGCGAGCGCAGCGTATAGCCGCTCTGGGTGTGCGGCAGGGAGTTGGTCAGGTGGTGCAGCACGGTGACGGGGCGCTCGCCGCGCGCGGTCCCGGCCGTCGAGGGCTCGGCCGCCCGGGGGTCCTCCTGCGGGCCCGGCCGCAGCTCGGCCACCTGCGCGCGCAGCCCGGCGGGCGCGTCCGGCCCGATCGATTCGACGTCGCCCAGCAGCCAGGCCGCGCGGTAGCGCGCGGGTCCCGCCGCGGCGACGCCGTCGACCAGCTCGGGGCGGCCCACCGCCACCGCGACCTCCGCCGCGACCCGGCGGCTGCGGCCCGCGGGGCGTGCCAGCAGCGCCTCCGCCTCGCCGGCGGCACCCGTGACGTCGCCCGCGAGCATGCTCCCGAGGGCGTGCCGCGCGGACGGCGCCGGCGCGAGGCGCAGCGCGCCCACCAGCGGGCGACGCACCCGCTCGGGCGCGCGCCGGGCGGCCTGGACGGCGAGCCACAGCGGGTCCTCGACCACGGTGCGGGCCACGAAGGACGTGGTGAAGCGCAGGTTGCGCGCGAGCTCGCCCGCGCGCCGGAACGGTCGTGCCATCAGAACCGGGCCCCTCGGTCGGCGGGCTCGGGCCGCAACGGGTGGGGGAGCAGCTCGTCGAGCAGCTCCGCGTAGCGGTGGCCCAGCACCTCGTCGCTCGCGTGCTCGGCGACCCACGCGGCGGCGTCGGGCGAGGCGGCGGGCACCACGCCGTCGGACAGCCAGCCGCACCACAGGTCGGCGAGGCCCTCGACGTCGCCGGGGCGCACGACGGCGCCCGCGCCGTTCGCCGAGACGAGGCTGGCCGCCTCGCCCGCGAGGCACGCCGACGCGACGACTCCCGACGCCATGACCTCGTACAGCTTGGACGGGACGGTCCACTCGAACGGGGCCCAGTCCCGCAGGGAGACGACCGTGGTGTCGGCCCAGGCGTACAGCTCGCGCACCTGGGTGGACGGCACGGACGGCTCCACGCGCACGGGGGCGCCGAGCTCGGCGGCCAGCCGGCGCAGCGGCTCCAGCTCATTGCCGTGCCCCACGATCCGCACGTCCAGCGCGTAACCGCGCTCCTGGACCAGGGCGGCGGCGCGGACCGCGACGTCCAGGCCCTGCGATCGGCCGACGGTGCCCGCGTACACGACGCGCAGGGGGCGGTCGCCGAGGACGACGGCCGCGTGCTCCCGGACCGGCTCGAACGCAGTGCCGTTGCGCACCACCGCGACGTTCCGGACACCGCGGGAGCGCAGCACCTCGGCGAACGCGGCGGTCGTGGTGACCACGAGGTCCGCCCGGGCCTGCAGTCGGGTCACGGTGCGGTGCACCACGCGCGCCGCGAGGTCGCGGACCACGCGGCGCAGGTCGCCCGTCCGGCCCCGGCGCAGCAGGATGCCGCTGGGCTCGATCAGGTCGGGCCAGGCGTCGCGCATCTCCACGACCAGGCGGGCCCGGTGCCAGCGGGCGAGGGCCCAGCCGGCCACGACGCTCGGGATGCCCGGGACGGTGGCGATCACGACGGCGGGCCGGCCCGCGGACGGGCGCACCCCGCGCAGCACCGAGCTGACGGCGGCGACGACCTGGTCCATGACGCGCGAACCGAGCCCGTGGGAATGCTCGCGGAAATTCACCCGGATGATCTTCTCGCCATGGGTACCGGTGGTTACCGAACCAGGCAGGAAAGCGGGTGAATTATGGGTGATCTTTCCCGAGGGGTAGTGGGGTGGGGGCGTCAGTACCGTGACCGGATAACCCGCCGGGACCAGGTGCCCGGCGAGGGCGCCCCAGCGCCTCTGGGGGGCTCCCGACTCGGGTGCGTAGTGGTGTGTGACGAGGAGAATCGCGCGGTTCTGCGGGCGTCGGGCGCGTGCGACCACGCGGGCTCTCCTCTCTGTTCGGCGGCTCGCCGGGGTTTATCGAAATTCACCCGCAAGCGCTTTCTCAGGTTGCGGGGCACGCATAAGAGTAGTAGCCGAATTCGCGACTAAGATCATCGGCCATGGCCGCACCCGATCGAATGAACGACTTTCTCTCCGCACCGAACCCCGTGGACGGGGGTCTGCGTCACGCGCGGCGCAGCCGGCGGGGCAAGGGTTTCGTGGCCGGGATCGTCGTCGGCGCCCTGCTGCTGGTGGGCGGCGGCGCGACCGCAGCCTGGTTCGGCTACCGCGCCTCGCTCGACGGCAACGTGGAGCGGCTCGACGCGTTCGAGGGCCTCGACGAGTCGACGCGTCCCAGCGCCGCGCCCGCGGAGGGGCCCACCGGCCCCGTGAACATCCTGGTGCTCGGCTCCGACAGCCGGATCTCCGCCGGCGACCCCTCCGCCTGGGAGGCCGGCGCCCAGCGCACCGACGCGATCATGCTCGTGCACCTGTCGGCCGACCGGCAGAGCGCCGCGGCCATCTCCATCCCGCGTGACTCCTGGGTGCCCATCCCGGGCTACGGCGAGGCCAAGATCAACGCCGCGTTCTCCTACGGCGGCCCGAGCCTGATGATCCAGACCGTCGAGGACCTCACGGGCGTGCGCATCGACCACTTCGCGGTGACCGACTTCGAGTCCTTCACCACGCTGACCGACTCCCTGGACGGCGTCGAGATCACGGTGCCCGACGGCGCGGGCGGCTCGGTCCGTCAGGCCATGACGGGCGAGGAGGCGCTCGCCTTCGCCCGCGAGCGGCACGCCCTGGCCAACGGCGACTTCGGCCGGGTGCAGCGGCAGCAGGCCTGGATGCGGGCCATCGTGGCCAAGGCCAACAACAACCGGAGCGACCCGCTGAAGATGGCCTCGTTCCTCGGGGCCGTCACCAGCTCCGTGGCCGTGGACGAGGGGTTCACCTTCGACCGGATGCAGGAGCTGTTCAACAGCGCGAAGGACATCTCGACGAACGACATCACGTTCATGACCGCCCCCTACTCGGGGACGGGGCGCAGCGCCGACGGGCAGTCGATCGTGGTGCTCGACCGCGCCTCGTTCGACCCGCTCATGAAGGCCGTGGCCGCGGACGAGCTGCCGGACTTCATGGCCGCCAACGCGGGCAGCATGGACGTGCTGCCCGCCGTCGTGAAGTAGGGCGGTCTACGGGCCCGTCAGAGGCCCAGGATCGAGCGGAGGTCCGCCTGCACCAGGGCAAGGCGCCGGCGGGCCGCCACACGTGCCGTGGACAGCTCCTCGGCGGACGCCGCGGGGTCGATCGGCGCCACCACCTCGATGTAGCACTTGATCTTGGGCTCGGTGCCGCTGGGGCGCACGATCACCCGGGTGTCGTCGACGGTCAGCAGCACCACGCCGTCCGTCGGCGGCAGGCCGTTCAGGCCCTCCGCGAGGTCCCGGGCGGAGTTCACGGGCGAGCCCGCCAGCTCCGACGGCGGCGCGTTCCGCAGCCACGTCATGGTCGTCTCGATCCGGGCGAGGTCCTCGAACCGCGCCGACACCTGTCCGGTCACGTGCAGCCCGCAGGCGCGCGCGACGTCGTCGAGCTGGTCCAGGAGCGTGCGGCCCTCGTTCGCCAGCCGGTTGGCCAGCTGGGCGACGGCGACCGCCGCGGACAGCCCGTCCTTGTCCCGCACGTGCACGGGGTCGACGCAGTAGCCCAGCGCCTCCTCGTACCCGAACACGAGGCCCGGGCTGCGCGAGATCCACTTGAACCCGGTGAGCGTCGTGGCGTGCTGCAGGCCGTGGTGGTTCGAGATGGCGGCCAGCGCGCGCGACGACACGATCGAGCAGGCCAGCGTGCCGCCGGTGCCGGCGCGCACGGCGCGTTCGGCCGCGTCCCAGCCCAGCAGCATGCCGACCTCGTCGCCGTGCAGCATGCGCCAGCCCTGCGACCCTGCCGTCTCGGCGCCCTGGTAGGTGCCGTACTGCGGGTCGAACACGGCGACGGCGCAGCGGTCGGCGTCCGGGTCGTTGGCGATGACGAGGTTCGCGTGGGCGTCCTGCGCCAGGGCCAGCGCCATGTCGATCGCGCCCGGCTCCTCCGGGTTGGGGAAGGCGACCGTGGGGAAGTCCGGGTCGGGCGCGACCTGCTCCTCCACCGGCACGACGTCGTCGAAGCCCGCCTCCGCGAGCACGCGGGCGATCGCGGCGCCGCCCACGCCGTGCAGCGAGGTGGTGACGATGCGGAGCTTGGTGCGCGGCTCGCCGTCGTGCAGCGTGGCCACCGCCCGGTGGTAGTCGTCGGTGATCTCCGGGCCGAGCACGGTCCAGCCGGACCCTGCGCGCGGCACGTCCTTGGCGGCGCCCACGCGGGCGATCTCGCCCGCGATCCGGGCGTCGTACGGCGGGACGATCTGGGCGCCCTGCCCGGGCCCCGCGACGACCCGTCCGCCCAGGTAGACCTTGTAGCCGTTGTCGGCGGCGGGGTTGTGGCTCGCGGTGACCATGACGCCTGCGTCGGCCGCCAGGTGGCGGACGGCGAACGCGAGCACCGGGGTGGGCCCGGGCGCCGGCATGAGCAGCACCTCTGCCCCGGCCGCGACCAGCACGGCCGCGGTGTCGCGGGCGAAGTCGGCGGAGCGGTAGCGGGCGTCGTAGCCCACCACGACGCGCGGCGGCACGCCGGCCGCCTCCGCCCGGAGGAACGCGCCGAGCCCCGCCGCGGCGGCGATCACCACGGCGCGGTTCATGCGGTTCGGCCCGGCGGCCATCGCGCCGCGCAGGCCCGCCGTCCCGAACTGGAGGGGGCCGGAGAACCGGTCGGCGAGCTCGGCGACGGCCAGGTGGCCCATGTTCTCGTCGCCGGTCCGGGCGACGAGGGCACGCAGCTCCTCGACGTCGGACTCGTCGACGTCGGCGGCCATCCAGGCCTCGGCGCGCGCGACGAGATCGGGGGCCGAGGGGGCCCCGGTGGCGGTCGGCAGGTCGGTGGCCACGGGCGTCAGATCTGCTTGATCACTCGGGCGAGCAGGTCGCTGATGCGCGGCCCTGCCTCCTTGCCCGCCTCCAGCACCTCCTCGTGCGAGAGCGGGTGGGGGCTGATCCCCGCGGCCAGGTTGGTGGCCAGGGAGATGCCGAGCACGTCCATCCGGCAGTGCCGGGCGGCGATGGCCTCCAGCGCCGTGGACATGCCGACCAGGTCGGCGCCCATCAGGGAGGCCATCTTCACCTCGGCCGGCGTCTCGTACTGCGGGCCGTGGAACTGCGCGTACACGCCCTCGGGCAGGTCCGGGTCGACCGTCCGGGCGACGTCGCGCAGGCGCGGCGTGTACACGTCCGTCATGTCGGCGAACTTGGCGCCCTCCAGCGGCGTCTGCCCCGTGAGGTTCAGGTGGTCCTTGATCAGGACCGGCTGGCCGGGACGCCAGCCGATGTGCACGCTGCCGCAGCCGTTGGTGAGGATGACCGTCTCGCAGCCGGCGGCCGCGGCGGTGCGGACGCCGTGCACCACGCGGCGCGGGCCGAGGCCCTCGTAGAGGTGCGTGCGCGAGCCGAGCACGAGGGCGTGCCGGACGGCGCCGTCGGGCCGCTCGACACGGATCGAACGCGTGGTGGACCGGTGGCCCTGGACCGCGGGGTGCACGAAGCCGGGGATCTCCGCGGTGGGGATCTCCGCGACGACGTCGCCGATCAGCTCGGCCGCACCGCCCCACCCGGACCCGAGCACGACGGCGATGTCGTGTCCCGGCACTCCGGTCTTGGCCGCGATGTACTCGGCGGCCGCGGCAGCGACGTCGAACGGGTCGGTCGTGGGGTCGTCCAGATCTGGCTCCGTACTCATGGTCCGAGGTTATCGCCACTTTCCCCCCGGCACGCGCCCACGGGGCCGGCGGATCCGGGGTACCTCCCGGCGATGCGAGAATGGACCCCGTGACCCCCCTCGATCCCGCAGCTGTCCCGCACCGTGTCGTCGTCGTGGGAGGTGGCCCGGGTGGTTACGAGGCGGCGCTCGTGGCCCGCAGCCTGGGCGCTCAGGTCACGGTCGTGGAGCAGCAGGGTCTGGGCGGCGCGGCGGTCCTGACCGACGTCGTCCCCTCGAAGACGCTCATCGCGACCGCCGAGTGGATGACCATCGCCGACCGGGCCCCCGAGCTCGGCATCCGCATGCCCGACGACGTCGTGGACCCGCTGTCCGACGTCGACGTCTCGCTGGCCACCGGCGGCATCCCCGTCGTCTCCGCGTACGCCGCCCCCGCGCTGAGCGGGGCGGGCGTGCAGGCGGCGGCGTCCGCGGCCGCGACCGCGGAGAAGCGCAAGCACTTCGTGGACCTGCAGGCCGTGAACAAGCGCGTGCTCGCGCTGGCGCGGGCGCAGAGCGCCGACATCCGCGGCCGCCTGGAGCGCGAGGGCATCCGGATCGTCGCGGGCAAGGGGCGGCTGGACGGCCCGGCGCGCGTGGTCGCCGAGCTCGCGGACGGCGCCACCGAGGTGCTGGAGGCCGACTCCGTGCTCCTCGCGCTCGGCGCCACCCCGCGCACGCTGCCCACCGCGGTGCCGGACGGCGAGCGCATCCTCACGTGGACGCAGATGTACAACCTGCGCGAGCTCCCCGAGCGGCTGATCGTGGTCGGCTCGGGCGTCACGGGCGCCGAGTTCGCGGGCGCGTACAACGCGCTGGGCTCGGACGTGGTGCTCGTCTCCAGCCGCGACCGGGTGCTGCCGGGCGAGGACGAGGACGCCGCCGAGCTGCTGGAGGGCGTGTTCCGCTCCCGCGGCATGACGGTGCTGTCGCGCTCGCGCGCGGCGTCCGCGGTGCGTACCGACGACGGCGTCGAGGTGACGCTGTCCGACGGGCGCGTGGTGCACGGCTCGCACGTGCTCGTCGCGGTCGGCGGCGTGCCGGCGACGTCGGGCATCGGGCTGGAGGAGGCGGGCGTGCGGCTCTCGGACGGCGGCCACGTCGTGGTCGACCGGGTCTCGCGGACCTCGGTGCGCGGCGTGTACGCGTCCGGCGACTGCACCGGCGTGCTCCCGCTCGCCTCGGTGGCCGCCATGCAGGGCCGCATCGCGATGGCGCACGCCCTGGGCGACGCCGTCCAGCCGCTGGCGCTGCGCACGGTCGCGTCCAACATCTTCACGGCCCCCGAGATCGCGACCGTGGGCTACAGCGAGGAGAAGCTGCGCGCGCAGAACTCCCGCTACATCACCACCACGCTGCCGCTCGCGCGCAACCCGCGCGCCAAGATGCTCGGCGTCAAGGACGGGTTCGTGAAGCTGTTCGCGCACCCCGAGGCCGGCGTGGTGCTCGGCGGCGTGGTCGTGGCGCCGAGGGCGTCCGAGCTGATCTTCCCGATCACGCTGGCGGTGCAGCACCGGCTCACGGTGGACAACGTGGCCTCCGCGTTCACGATCTACCCGTCGCTGTCGGGGTCCATCGCGGAGGGTGCGCGGGTGCTGGACGCGCGGGTCGGCAAGTAGGAGTAGGCCCGGGGCCCTACGCGATCGAAGCGTCCAGGACGATCTGGCCGCCCTCGACCTTCGCCCCCGTGACGGTGACGCCCGGGAACTTGGCCTCCAGCAGGCGCTCGACGTCGACGGCGATCCGCGCGTCCGGCTGGACGTCCACGACACCCGGCGGCAGGCCCTGCTTGGCGACCTCCTGCTCGATCGGCGCCGCGGCCAGGCTGAGCAGCCGGTGCGCCGGGAGACCCGCCGCGTTCACCTCGACGGCGAGCGTGGCGACCCCGCGCTCGAACGAGGCGAGCTTGACGTCGCCCCGCACGATCGGCGCGATCTTGACGGCCAGCTTGAGCGGGCCGGGCAGCGTCTCGAGACGGCGCAGGTCCGCGACCACACGAATCACGTCGCCGTCTCCGACGACGGAGCTGATGACGGGCGGAGCCTGCTTGGCGATCCTCGCCAGGCCGAGCGCCTCTTCGGGAGCGATCCTGATATGCACGATTCGACCCTAACCCAGCAACGCGAGCAGGCGAGGCAGAGCGTGACCGAACGCGGGCAGCAGGTTCAGCCCGTCGAGCTCGTCCAGGCCGACCCAGCGCACCTCCAGGCTCTCGGGATCGGCGGCGCGCGGCTCGACGGCATGGCCGGGAGCGACGTCGGCCACGACCGTCGTGTACGTCCAGGCCGGGTGCTCCAGCACGTGCGTGCCCACCACGTGCACCGCGGCGGGTTCGATCGCCGCCTCCTCGGCGGCCTCGCGCAGGGCGCCGTCCTCCGGCTTCTCGTCCGGGGCGAGGGCGCCGCCGGGGATGCCCCAGGTGCCGCCCATGTGGGACCACAGGGCGCGGTGCTGGAGCACCATGGCGGACGGCGCCCCCGTGACGTCCCGGCGCACGAGGAACAGCCCCGCCGCGCCGAACAGGCCCCAGTGCCGGTGGTCCCCGCAGGTCACCCAACCGTCGCCGTCGTGCCGGTGGAGGTCTGCGGGAGGCACTGTCGGGTTCGGCACGGCGTCAGTCTCTCAGGTCCGGACGCGGGCTGTCAGTGACCGGCGTGGTCAGTCCTCTGCGGGGACACCCTCGACGACGACCTTGCCGCCCTCGAACCGGAAGCCCGTCACCTCGGTGAACTGGCCGCGCATCAGCGCGAGCAGGTCGAGCGAGACCGTGCCGTCCTTGCGGAGCTGCACGGCGTTCTCGGGCAGGCCGCTCTTGCGCGCCATCTTCTCGATGGTGCCGGAGGCGAGCGGGAGCAGCTTGGTGGCGGGCAGGCCGGCGGCGTCGGCCTCGACCTTGAGCACCGCGATGTTCTGCCACACCGACGTGATCTGCGCCGACGCGTGCATGACCGGGACGGCCTTGGCCGCGATCTTGACGGGCAGCGGGGCATACGTCAGGCGGCGCAGGTCCGCGGTGACGGCGATGACGCCGTCCTCGCAGGTCAGCTCGCTGACGAACGATGGAAGGGACTTCCGGGGGCGGACGAGGGCGATGGCCTCTTCGGGGCTGAGAACTACGACGCGTGTCACGTCGCAGAACCTAGCCGATCAGACGAGGCCTGATGGGCACGGGTGGCGCCTATCAGGCCTCGTAGGGCACTTTTCACCCCGTTTGATGCCGGAAATCACCCGATGAGTTCCGGTGACAGCCCAGGTCAGTCGACGATCTCGCACAGCGGGGCGCCCGCCGTCACGCCCGCCCCCGTCGTCGCCGACAGGGAGCGGACCGTCCCCGCGCGGTGAGCCAGGATCGGCTGCTCCATCTTCATGGCCTCCAGCACGACGATCAGGTCGCCCTCGGCCACCTGCGCGCCGTCCTCGACCGCGACCTTGACGATGGTGCCCTGCATGGGCGAGGCCAGCGTGTTGCCCGTCGAGGCGCTCGACGCCTTGCCACCACCGGCGCGTCGCGCGGGGCGCCGGGCGGCGTTGGCGGTGCGTGCGCGACCTGCGGCCACACCGAGGCCCGCGGGCAGCACGACCTCCAGGCGGCGTCCGCCCACCTCGACGACGACGCGCTCGGCCGTGACCTCCTCGACCTCGTCCTCGGGGGCCGGCGCGGGCGCCGGGGCGAGGGCCTTGAGCTCGTCGGCGAACTCGGTCTCGATCCAGCGCGTGTGCACGCGGAACGGCTTGCCGTCAGTCGGGACGAACGCCTCGGCGTCGAGCACCGCCTTGTGGAACGGGACCACCGTGGGGATGCCCTCGACGACGAGCTCGCGCAGGGCGCGGCGGGCCCGCTCGACCGCCTGGGTGCGCGTGGCGCCCGTGACGATGAGCTTGGCGATCATGGAGTCGAAGGCGCCGGAGACGGTGTCGCCCGCGACGACACCCGTGTCGACGCGCACACCCGGGCCCGACGGCCACGTGATCGTGTTCAGGCGGCCCGGCGCCGGCAGGAAGCCAGCCGCCGGGTCCTCGCCGTTGATGCGGAACTCGAGGGAGTGCCCGCGGATCGCGGGGGAGTCGTAGCCGAGCGGCTCGCCGGCGGCGATGCGCAGCTGCTCGCGGACCAGGTCGATCCCCGTGACCTCCTCGGTCACCGGGTGCTCGACCTGGAGGCGGGTGTTCACCTCGAGGAAGGAGATGGTGCCGTCGAGGCCCACCAGGAACTCACAGGTGCCGGCACCGACGTACCCGGCCTCGCGCAGGATGGCCTCGGAGGCCATGTACAGGGACTTCTCCTGCTCCGGCGTGAGGAACGGCGCGGGCGCCTCCTCGACCAGCTTCTGGTGGCGGCGCTGCAGGGAGCAGTCGCGCGTGGACACCACGACGACGTTGCCGTGGGTGTCCGCGAGGCACTGGGTCTCCACGTGGCGCGGCTTGTCCAGGTAGCGCTCCACGAAGCACTCGCCGCGACCGAACGCCGCCGTCGCCTCGCGGACCGCCGAGTCGAAGAGCTCGTCGATCTCGTCGAAGGTGCGCGCGACCTTCAGGCCGCGGCCGCCGCCGCCGAACGCCGCCTTGATGGCGATGGGCAGGCCGAACTCCTCGGCGAAGGCCCGCACCTCGCTGCTGTCCTTGACCGGGTCGGCCGTGCCGGGCACCAGCGGGGCGCCGGCGCGCTGCGCGATGTGCCGCGCGCTCACCTTGTCGCCCAGCGCGTCGATGGCCGACGGCGGCGGGCCGATCCAGACGAGCCCGGCGTCGAGGACGGCCTGGGCGAACGCCGCGTTCTCCGACAGGAAGCCGTAGCCCGGGTGCACGGCGTCGGCGCCGGACCGGCGGGCGACGTCGAGCAGCTTGGCGGGGTCGAGGTAGGTGTCGGCGGCGCGGGCGCCGCCGAGGGCGAACGCCTCGTCGGCGATCCGCACGTGCATGGCCTCGCGGTCCTGGTCGGCGTAGACGGCGACGGACGCCAGCCCCGCATCGGCGCATCCGCGGGCCACGCGGACGGCGATCTCACCACGGTTGGCGATGAGCACCTTCGAGATGGTTCGGGGCAGGCTGGAACTAGGCACGGCTCACCGTAACCCGGGTATCCAGGACCTATGTACCGGCTCCGGGCACCGGGGAGAAAGTCTGGAGCCCAGACCAACCCCGGAGCGGGCCGTTTGTGGGGTTCAGACATGGCGTCGGCACTGTGCAGTCCACTGAGCCGCCCGGGCTTGTGGGTATCAGGTAAACGCCGCCGCCCGATGGGGTCCGGGGGCGGCGACCGCGGGGGTAGTTGCGGAATGAGCGCCCGGAGTGCAACCCGGCCCGCGTTTATCTGCGGGGGTGGGAAGTCAGCATCGACCCGGCGGGCGTTGGCGGGGTCGAGAGAGGGGGTTGAGTGCGACCACAGGGGGTCGTTTCGGGTGGTTGTGCACAGGGCGGCTCAGGCGGCACCCGTGGGGCCGTCGGCCGGTGTGGGATCGGCATCATGCGACCACCACGGAAGATCCCGCTGCGTCTGCTGTCGGACGCCGTCACGCAGGAGGGGCTGGTGAACAAAGCCCAGTGCGACGCCGCAGGGCTGGACAAGTACGCCGTCGGACGACTGGTCAAGGCTGGCACCTGGTCCCGCGTCACCCGGTGCGTCTACGACACGGACCCTGACCCCGTCGAGCGGCGTCGGCGGGACGACTACTTCGAGCACGTCCGCCGGCGTGCCGCATGGGCCGGGATGCTCGCTGTCCCGGACGGGATCGCTGTCGGGGCCTGTGCGCTCGCGCTCCACCGGGTGGCCGGCCTGCCTGCGCGGCTCGTGCCGGAGGTGGCACGGCCCGACGGCGAGGCAGCGAGGCTCGGGTCCGAGGTCGTCCTCCGCCGATACCGCTCTTTCCCGACGGTGCGGTACCGGGGCAGGCGGATCGCGGCCCTGGTCCCAGCGCTCGCGCAGGCGCTCCCGGGTCTGTCACGGGACGAGGGCGTGGCGGTGCTCGGCAGTGTGCTGCACCAGGGCTTCCTCGATGTGTCGGCGCTCGACCAGGTGCGCGACATGGTGCGGCACCGGCGCGGCTCGGTGCAGGCCCTCGGCTGGTTTCCCCTGGCGTCGGCCCTGGACGCATCACCCGCCGAGACGGCTGCGCGGCTCTCGTGCCTGGACCACGGCGTCCCGCCCGACGGTCAGCAGGTGACCTTCACTCTTGCCGGCGTCTTTCTGGCCCGGGTCGATCTGGTCTGGCGGCTGCCGGGCGGGCGGTACCTGGTCGTCGAGATCGACGGGCGTGCGTTCCACTCGGGCCGGTCGATGCTTGCCGACGACTCCGTGCGGCAGAACGGCCTGGTCGGCACGGACCGTCTGGTCGTGCTCCGCTACCCGGCAGCCGAGGCGCTGGGAGCCGAGGGCATCGGTCCGGACGTCGCCACCCGCCTGACCGCCCTGCACTGGACCCCCGCGACCCGGCTGCGGGGCCCGGTCGAGCTCGGCAGGTGAACGCGGGGGCAGTGGCGGAATGAGTACTCAGAGTGCAACCCGCTCCGCGCTCACCTGCGGTTACGCGTTCCGGAGGGCGCGCCAGGGGATGTTCAGGTCAGTCAGGAGCTCGCGGAGGAGGGGGAGGCTGATGCCGACCACGCCGTGGTGGTCACCCTCGATGCGCTCGACGTACGGGCCGCCGAGGCCGTCGATGGTGAACGCTCCGGCCACGTGCAGCGGCTCGTCGGTGGCCACGTAGGCGTCGATCTCGTCGTCGTCGATGTCGGCGAACCAGACCGTGGTCGAGCTCGTCGAGCCGAGGGTGCCGCCGGTGCCGCCCGCGGCGTCGTCGCGCAGGTCGACCACCCAGTGGCCCGTGTGCAGCACGCCCTTGGTGCCGCGCATGGCGCGCCAGCGCTCGCGCGCGGTGGCGGCGTCCGCGGGCTTGCCCACGATGGTGCCGTCGATCTCCAGCATGGAGTCGCAGCCGACGACGATCACGTCGGCGGGCGCTGCGGCGTGGGAGCCGGCCTCGGCAGCGGCAGAGCCGGCCTCGGCGGGAGCGCCGTCGGCCGGGGCCTCGGCGTCGGCCCAGGACTCCTCCAGCCGGGACGCCACCTCCTCGGCCTTGGCCTGGGCCAGGACGAGCACGGCGTCGGCGGGATCGAGCTCGCCGAACCGTTCCGTGGCGTCGGCGAGGACCTTGTCCTCGTCCACGCCGGACACGACGACTTCCGGCGTGACTCCGGCGGACTTCAGCGTCGCGAGTCGGGCGGGGGACTGGGAGGCGAGGACCAGGCGTGGCACGCGCGCCACAGTAACGAGAATGCGGCCGGACGAAACAGCAAATACGAGATCTGTCGAAAGTGACCCCGGTCACGTGTCAGACGTGCAGGTCCCCCGAGGGGCC
>NZ_JBHWZO010000032.1:0-34240 GCF_042728455.1 Promicromonospora sp. NPDC060204 | reverse complement strand
GTCGATGTCCTCACCGCCGGCCGCCGATCCCTCCGAACTTCTCGTGACAGGCATCGAAGGAGATGCAATGAGTACGTCAGTTTCCGCACGGCCACGCCATGGCCGCGTCCTGCCCGCTGCGGTGATCGCGGTGACCCTCGCCCTGGTCGGTGGCTTCGCCACGTCCCCAGCCGCTCAGGCCGCCGCCCCTCCCACGATCGACAACCCCAGCTTCGAGTCGGGTGACCTGACCGGGTGGGAGGTGCTCGAGGGCGACGCGTTCACCGATGCCACGGTGTCCGACGCCGAGGACTGGGGCTGGGGCTGCTGCTTCAACCCCGAGGGCAGCTACCACCTGTGGGGAGCGAGCAGCGGGGGAGATGCACCGACCGGCCGTATGCGGTCCTCGGTCTTCACGCTGGACGGGATCGGCGAGATCAGCTTCCTCCTGGGTGGCGGCAACGATCGGGAGAACCTCTACGTCGCCCTGCACCGCGCCTCCGACGACACCGAGCTCATGCGCGCGACGAACACCGCGTTCGCCGACTCCGAGGAGCTGCGCCGAGTGGTGTGGGACGCCTCGGCGCACCTGGGCGAGGAGCTCTACCTCGAGGTCACCGACACCGCGTCCGGCGGCTGGGGCCACCTCAACCTGGACGACGTCCGCACCTACGTACAGCGGTCGATCACCGAGATCGCCAACCCCGGGTTCGAGACCGGAGACCTCGAGGGCTGGACCGCGACAGGCCACGCGTTCACCGCCGCGCAGGTGACCGACGCGACCGACTGGGGCTGGGGCGGCCCCTTCGGACAGGACGGGACCTACCACCTGTGGGGCGCCAAGGACGGCCCTGACTCGGCGACCGGCACACTGACGTCGTCCACCTTCACCCTCGCGGGAACAGGTGCGATCGAGTTCCTCATCGGCGGCGGCAACGACCGTGACAACCTCTACGTGGCGCTGCACAGGGCGTCGGACGACACCGAGGTCCTGCGCGCGACCAATACCGCGTTCGCCGACTCCGAGAAGTACAGCCGCGTGCGCTGGGACGCCACCGACCATCTCGGTGAGGAGCTCTACCTCCGGGTCGTCGACAACGCCACCGGCGGGTGGGGGCACATCAACGTCGACGCCTTCGACACCACCGTCGAGGTCCTCGGCCACGAGTTCGATAACGCCGGGTTCGAGACCGGCACCCTGCAGAACTGGGCCGCTCAGGGTGACGCGTTCACCGAGGCGAACCTCAGCACCGCGACCACCACACCCGACGGCGAACCACTCGCCGCCGAAGGCACCTACCACCTGTGGGCAGGGGCCCTGCCGGACGAGAGCCTGACCGGCACCCTGACCTCGCCCCGGTTCGTGGCCGGCGGACGCGGCGAGATCCGGCTCCTGCTCGGCGGCACGAGCGACCCCGACGTTTACGTCGCGGTGCACGCGGCCGCGGACGACCAGGAGCTGACCCGGGCGCGCGTCGAGTCCACCGGGGAGACGTACGCCGAGGTCGTGCTCGACGTCGGCGGCCAGCTCGGCGACGTCGTCTACCTGCTCCTGGTCGACGACTCGGCCACCGGGCACCTGAATGTCGACGGAGTGCGGACACTGGTCAATGACCCGATGCACTGGTCGTTCGACGAGACCTCCGGCAAACAGGCCCACGACGAAGGGTCCGGGACGACCGACGATGTCGCCTACGTCTTCAACGACGCGGCCTACAAGCCCGACTCGGACCCGTTGTGGAGCCAGGGCGTGAAGGCGGGGTCACTGCTGTTCGACGGGTACTCGACCTACGTCCGGCGCGACGGCCTGCAGAGCCTGACCCCCAGCAGCACCCTGAGCGTCCAGGCGTGGGTCGCGCCGCGCTCCTACGAGTGGGGCGACCTCGGGCAGGCCTCGGCGATCGTCAACCAGCACGACGCCGACGCGAAGGCCGGGTACCTGCTCGGCATGTACCGCCACGGCGCGTGGGGCCTCGAGCTCGGCGACGGCGTTGCGTGGCACACGCTGCGCGCCCCGAAGGGTGCCGTCCTGCCCACCGACGGGTGGAGCCATGTCGCCGCCACCTACGACGCCGTCTCGGGCATGATGCGGCTCTACCTGAACGGCACGCAGGTGGCCACCAAGGACGTCGGGGCCGGCACCCGTATCCGCGCCGCGGAGAACCAGCCGCTCCTGATCGGCCGGCACAACCAGGCCGCGGTCATCAACGGCACGTTCCACGCCAACTCCTGGAACGGAGCGATCGACGAGCTGACTGTGACGGACGAGCTCCTCAGCCCGCAGCAGATCGCCGAGACCGCGGCCGTGGGCGGCGACAGCCCCACCGACGACCTGCGTCCCGACCGGGCTCGGTACGACGGCGACAGGTACCGCCCTCAGTACCATTTCCTGCCGCCCGAGCACTGGATGAACGAACCCCACGCACCGATCTGGTTCGAGGGCAAGTACCACATCTTCTACCAGCACAACCCGCAGGGCCCGTACTGGCACCAGATTCACTGGGGCCACGCCGTGAGCACCGATCTGGTGCACTGGAAGGACCTGCCCGTCGCGATCGCACCGACCGAGCCGGTCACACCGGACGGCGTGTGGTCCGGCAGCGCCACCTACGACGCGGACGGCAAGCCCGTCCTGTTCTACACCGCGGGCAACGATGCCAAGGTCCCGAACCAGGCGACCGCCCTGGCCTGGCCCGTGTCCGGAGCTGCAGACAGCCCGCTCACCCAGTGGCGGCTGGAGCCGGAGCCGGTCACCGTCCAGGCACCCGACCTGTCCTCGCCCGTGGGTAGCCCCTGGTTCGGGCAGTTCCGGGACCCGTTCGTGTGGAAGGAGACGGCGAAGGACGGCAAGCCGATCTGGTACCAGCTGGTCGGCTCCGGCATCGTCGACGGCGAGACGAAGGTCGGGGGGACCGCTCTGGTCTACACCTCCCGCGACCTGGTGCACTGGGAGTACCAGAACCCCCTGTTCGTCGGGGATGCGCAGACCTACCCCAAGACCGGGCAGGTCTGGGAGCTGCCGGTCCTGCTGCCGCTCGGTGAGCGGCGCGGGGTCGGGAAGTACGTCTTCGTCGTCAACCCCTGGTTCGACGGCTACAACGAGGACACCGCGAAGAACACCTACTACTGGGTCGGCGAGTGGGATCGGCAGAAGCACACGTTCGTGCCCGACCATGACGAGCCGCGTCTGTTCGACTATGGCGGGCACTTCACCGGCCCGTCCGGGACAGTCGACCCGCAGGGCCGGTCGCTGCTGTTCACCATCACCCAGGACGGGCGCAGCGAGGACGAGCACCACGACGCCGGGTGGGCGCACTCGATGGGGCTGCCGGTCGAGCTCATGCTCACCCGCGACGGCGACGCCGGACTGAAGCCGGTGGACGAGCTCAAGAGCCTGCGGTCCGAGAAGGTCGTGTCCCTCAAGAACGAGTCGGTTCGGCGGACCAACAAGTCCCTTGACCGGAAGCACGATCAGCTCAGCGATCTCCTGGAGATCAAGGTCCAGCTGCAGATCAAGCCGAGCTCCAGGTCGGGTGCGACCACGAGTGCCGGGCTCGAGGTGCGGCGCAGCAGCGACGGAACCGAACGAACCCTGTTGACCGTCGACCGCAAGGCCAAGACCCTCACCCTCGACCGGAATCAGTCGAGCCTGGACCCCGACACCCGCAAGGGCATCAACCAAGGCCCCTTCCAGGTCGACACCGACGGCACGGTCACGATGCACACCTACATCGACCGATCCGTGGTCGAGGCGTTCATCGACGACGAGAAGTCCATGACCACCCGCGTCTACCCGACCCTGGCCGACTCCGTCGGGCTGCACATCGTGGGAGGCGCGAACGTCACGGTCACCTCCCTGCAGGTCTGGAACCTGAAGGGCGCCTACGGGCCCGTGGCCCCGGCACACTACGAGCCACCGCGCACCACCGCACCAGCAGTCGGAGAGCTGACCAACGGTGACTTCGCCACCTGCGACCTGACCGGGTGGAGCGTCGTGGACGGCACCGCATACAGCGACGCCAACGTCACCGACGCCACCGACTGGGGATGGGGCGGCCCGTTCCGCCAAGCCAATGCCTGGGGCGACGACGACCGCTGCCACCTGTGGGGATTCAACGAAAAGGTCGGCGACACTGCCACCGGCCGCCTGCGCTCGCAGACCTTCACCCTGGGCGGCGACGGCCAGATCGACCTGCTGACCGCAGGGGGCTACGACCCAGACAACCTGTATGTCGCGCTCGTGCGAGCCGAGGACGGCCATGTGGTCGCCAAGGTGAGCGGGAACGTCAACGAGACCCTCCGCGCACAGTACAAACGCAGCTACATCGACGCCTCGCAGTCAATCGGGGAGGACTTCTATCTTGAGATCGTCGACCAGGCGACAGGCGGGTTCGGGCACCTGAGCGTCGACGACATCAACGTCCCGGTCGCCCTGCCCGAGACACGACCCAATGGAGAGAACTGATGAGTACGTTCCTGGTAGTGGGTGAGTCGCTGGTCGACATCGTCCAGGACAGCACGGCGCGTCGCACCGAGGTGCCCGGCGGTAGTCCTGCGAACGTCGCCTTGGGCCTAGCCCGGTTGGGCATCACGGCGGACCTGCTGACCTGGCTGGCCGACGACCCGCGCGGCAGAACCGTCCTGGACCACCTGGCGGCCTCCGGCGTGACCGTGCTGCCGCAGTCTCTGGGCGCCGCACGAACCCCGACCGCCTTGGCACGCCTGGACGCGGAAGGTTCAGCCACCTACGAATTCGACCTCGACTGGCAGCTGCCGGCGACAACCCTTCCGCACGACCTGCGGGCCGTCCACACCGGATCGATCGCCGCCGTCGCCCACACCGACCCCGCAGACGCCCTACCCGCCCTACTGCAGGACGCACGTCGCACGGCCACCATCACCTACGACCCCAACCTGCGCCCATCGATCATGGGCCAGCCGGGCGCCGTCCAGCCAAAGGTCGACATACTCGTCGCGCTCGCCGACGTGGTCAAAGTCAGCGAGGAAGACCTCGACTGGCTCCATCCTGGCGCCGACCCACTCGAGGTCGCCTCCGGCTGGGTGCGCGACCATCGGTGCGCCCTGGTCGTCGTGACCCACGGCGGACGTGGGTCGACCGCAGTCCGACCAGGCGGCGGTCGTGTCGAGGTGCAGGCTCCACCGGTCGCCGTCGTGGACACCGTGGGGGCTGGGGACTCCTACATGAGCGGCCTGCTGACTGCCCTGCACCGACACGACCTGCTGGGGGCCGGGCAGCGTGCCGCTCTGCATGCCGTGTCCGAGGCGCAGGTCGCCGAGATCGTCGACTTCGCGACCACTGCCGCCGCGATCACTGTCACTCGTGCGGGTGCCAACCCACCGCACCTCGCTGACATCACAGCGCACGACGTAGCGGTGCCGCGGACCTGAGAACTGGCCGGCGACAACGAATCCTCGGACGCCAACGGAAAGAAATGTCGTGGCTCGGCTCGAGTGCGGGGCCACGACATGTCTCTCGGCCCGTTTGGTTGAACGTGGATGCCGGTGGAGGTCAATCAGCCGGTCCGCTGCTCGTTGGACCGGCCTGACTCTAGGCTCGCCGTCCCTGCACGTCAGGCCGTGCCGGGTGGTCGGATCAAGAGGGCGCCGACCACCCGGTCTGGGGCCGCAGCGGGGGTCAACGGTGCTCTCCATGGCGCCGGACATTCCTCGCGAGCACCGGCAGACTCAGGTCGCGTCGTGCACGCGCTTGGTGAGCGCATCGACGCTGGGCACTCGGATCCTGCTCAACGGCTTCCTGGGCCTATTTGGCCGACTCTATCGCTGCCGAACGCGTCCGGGCGTGAGCTTTGAATTGACGCCTGACCTGCGACAAAATCTCGGGAAGAGGCGAAACGATTGTCTACAACTGTCAGGTCACCGTGGGCGCGTCGAAGCGTGGCGTCGTGGACAGCGGTTCGCTCACGTCGCCGTCCACCTCGCGCGGCGATGCCCCGCGAGCGAAGACGACGGCGGGTCCCGGTGCCGCGGCGCCGACCGCGGACCCGCCGATGCGCGCGGTGCCGTCCTGGACAGCGAGCCACGTGCCCTCGCGCAGGCCGAGCACGGGCACGTCGTTGACCTCCAGGAACTCCGCAAGCCGCTGCTCACGGGTCTCGCCGCGGTGCGTGCTGGCGGGGTCCGCGTCGAGGAAATGCGGGTTGAGCTGGAACGGCACCAGACCGAGAGCCTCGAACGTCGCCGGCTGCGCGATCGGCATGTCGTTCGTCGTGCGGATGGTCGGCCCCGCCAGTCCCGCGCGCGAGCGTGTGGCGCCTGCTCCGCAGCCTCCCCGTGGCCGCCCAGGTGTTTCCTCGGGCACATGGGCTCGGACGAGCGGTCACTGCGCAGTTCTCGCGACGAGGTCGTTGGCCGTGCGCAGGACCGGGTAGGTGCCGAGGTCGGCCGGATCCGCGTGAGAGGCTCCATGCACGTTGAAGCGGACGGTCTCCCCTGGCAGCAGCGTCACGAGGGCCTGGTCGATCCGTGCGTCGGGGTCGACCTGGTCGACAAGCAGTGTCAGGTCACGGGTGAGCTCGTCGACCGTGACGTCCACGACCCAGCCGTCCTCTGTACGTTCCGCGCGAACCCGTGGCTCGACGGGTCTGAGAGCGCTGTCGCGGTAGTCGCAGAAGAACCAGAACGCCCGCTGGCCGTCGAGGGACGCGACGAGTACCTCGGCCGCGGGATCCGCCGAGGTCGCAACCGCCTCCGGGACCACGACGGACGCGGCACCATCCGTCGTCAGGGTGACGGCTGCGGTGGCCGAGGCGACTCTCTCGCCGCCGAAGGTGATCCGTTCGAAGGTGACTGTCGACGTCCCTACGGCGCGGGTGTCGTCGACGACTGTCAGGCGCAGGCCCTCCCCGTCGGGCTGGATCGTCACGAGGCGATCCGCGTTCGCCTGACGCAGGGCGTGCAGCAGCGGCTTGTGGCGTCCGTAACCGTCGACAGCCGCCCAGGACGTGACGGGCCACTCGTCGTTGAGCTGCCAGACGATCGATCCGGTGCAGTGGGGAGTCAGGGAGCGGAACCACTCCACAGCGGTGCGGACGGCTACTGCCTGGTTGAGGGACATCGCCCAGTGCCAGTCGCGCATGGTGCCGGGGAGCGGGAAGTGCGCGACGAGCCCGTCCGTGAGCTTGTTGTTGCCGTTCAGTGCCTTCTGGTGCACGAGCATCCCAGGTGACTCCGGCGTGAGCGGGTCGTCCTGGATGGCCTCGACGAGCGTCGACCAGGTCGGTGGGCCCTGCCAGCCGAACTCGGCGACGAACCGCGGCCGGTAGTCCCGGTAGTGGGGATAGTCGCGCGTGTTCCAGAGGTCCCAGATATGCATGGTGCCGTGCTGCTCGGCGTTCTGGTGCGTGGACGGATCGGGCGAGAACGGGCTGCCCGGGGTGTAGGCCACGTGTGGTGCGAGCCTCTGGACGATGTCGGGCAGCAGCTCGTAGTAGTAGTGCGCGCCCCAGGTGCGCCCGTCGAGCCGACCTTCCCAGCTCCAGTCCTGTCGACCCCAGAGGTTCTCGTTGTTGCCGTTGAGCACGACCAGGGACGGATGACTGCCCAGCCGCCCCACGGCGTCGACCGCCTCCCGCTCGATCTCGGTGCGCAGCGGGTCCTCCTCGGCGTACGCGGCGCAGGCGAAGAGGAAGTCCTGCCAGACGAGCATGCCCGTCTCGTCGCAATGCCGGTAGAAGTCATCGGACTCGTAGATCCCCCCGCCCCATACCCGGAGCAGGTTGAGGTTGGCGAACTGCGCGTCGGTGATCCGTGCCCGGTACCGCTCGGGCGTCACGCGGTGCGGGAAGGCGTCGTCCGGAATCCAGTTCGCGCCGCGGACCGGGATCAGTACGCCGTTGACGTGGATCGCGAAGCCGGTTCCGTCGTCGTCCGGCTCCGTGCGGACCTCGACCGTGCGAAACCCGATGCGGCGTGCCTGCGTGTCCAGGTCCTCGCCGCCACCGAACAGACGTACCTCGCCGTCGTAGAGGTGCGGCTCGCCGTACCCACGGGGCCACCACAGTTCGGCACCGGGTACGGCGAGCTCGACGACGGCGCCGTCCTGACCGCCCGGGATCGTGACGTCGGCTCGTACGCCTGCCGCCTCCACGTCGACGACGAGATCGCCGTCGTTGGCGCGGTCGACGGTGACATCGACGCGGAGGGTGGGGACGCCGTCGACAACCGACGGCGACCAGGTGACGCTTGCCAGACGTGCCTCGCTCCAGGACTCGAGTGTGACCGGCTTCCACAGACCGCTGCTCGCCGCCTCGATGCCCCAGTCCCAACCGAAGGAGCACGCCATCTTGCGCAGCGCGTTGTACGGGTGCTGGTTCGCGTGCGGCCTGTATCCCAGCTCGAGACTCGCCGCGTCGGCCGCGGGAACGGGGCCACGGATGACCACCTCGACCTGGTTCGTGCCCGGGACCAGGACCTGGGTGACGTCGAACCGGTGAGACCTGTGCATGTTCCGGACCTCGCCCAGCAGCACACCGTTGACCGACACGGTGGCGACGGTATCGATGCCGTCGAAGACGAGGTGCTGGCGGTGGCCGCCGTCGGGTGTCCACTCGAACTCGTACCGGTAGATCCAGTCGGACTGCCCTATCCAGGACTGCGCCGACTCGTTGTCGTCCAGGTAGGGGTCATCGATCAGCCCCCGCCGCAGCAGGTCGGTCGTCACCGAACCCGGCACTTCGGCCGCGAGCGGACCCGCGGCGAGGACGTCGGCGGGGACGCGGCGTCCAGCGGGACTGACCGACCAGCCCTGGACGAGCGGGGTGCGTATGAGCTGCATCGCTCACGGTCCTTTCTTCTGTTCCTGTCGGCTCCGTGCCGTTGCCGGGGTTCTCGGGCGGGCCCGTGGCCGTGTGCCGGTCGAGCGCCTAGGCCGGGGTGAGCACGCGGGCTGCTCGCTGTGCGAGCACGCTGAGCTCGGCGGCCTTGAACGCGTGCTCCTGCGTCATCGCCGTCTCGGTCCGCTCCAGGCAGTCGAGGATGAGCTGTCCGAAGTACGGGAACCCGACCTGTCCGTCCGCGACGAGGTGGTGCTCGCCCTCGCCGTCGACCAGGAACACGTGGCCGCCACCCTCACCGGTGCCGACGTTGACATACTTGCGCAGCTCGATGTAGCCGTCGGTGCCGAGGATCACGGTGCGGCCGTCGCCCCAGGTGCTCAGTCCGTCCGGCGTGAACCAGTCCACGCGGCAGTACCCGGTGGCGCCGTTGTCCATCACATTGCCGGCCTCGCCGAAGTCGTCCAGCAGCGGGTGGTCCGGGTGGTGGTAGTTCGCGATCGCGGCGTGGCTGACGTCCGCGTCCTTCGCCCCGGCGTAGTGCAGCATCTGCTCGAAGTTGTGGCTGCCGATGTCGCACAGGATGCCGCCGTACTTCTCCTTCTCGAAGAACCAGTGGGGACGGCCGGTGCCGAGCCGGTGGTGGCCCAGGCCGATGGCCTGCAGCACGCGGCCGATCGCGCCCCGGTCGACGAGCTGCTCCGCCAGGACCGCGGCCTCGACGTGAATCCGCTCGGAGTAGTACACGGCGTACTTCTGGCCCGTGCGCGCCGTCGCCTCGCGCGCTGCGGCGAGCTGTTCGAGCGACGTCAGCGGTGCCTTGTCCGTGAAGTAGTCCTTGCCCGACTCGATGACCCGCAGGCCCAGCGTGGCCCGCTCGGAGGTCACCGCCGCACCCGCGACGAGCCGCACCTCGTCGTCGTCCAGGATCTCCGCTTCGCTGCGTGCCACCCGTACGTCGGGGAACTTCTGACGTATCACCTCGACCTTGGCCGGGTCAGGATCATAGACCCATCCGAGCGTGCCGCCCGCGTCGGCCAGACCCTGGCACATGCCGTACACGTGGCCGTGGTCGAGGCTGGTCGCGGCGAAGACGAACTCGCCCGGTTCGACCACGGGCGCGGGTACCGGGTCGGGTGCGTACGCGGCGCCGCTCGCGCCGCCCGTCAGGTTGGTGCTCATGCCTTCGCTCCCACCACGATCGCGCCCGGCTGCTCGCCCACCGATGCCGTCTTCGAGAAGAAGTGCGGCGCTCGCTCCACGAGCGTGCCGGTTCGGTAGTACGGGTCGTCGGGACGCAGCGGCAGGTCCACGGTGCGGCGCTCGACGCCTGCCTCGTAGATCGCGGTCACCAGCTCGATGGCGCGGCGGCCGTCCTCGCCGTCGACGGCGGGGCGACGGCGCTCACGCACGGCGTCGAGCATGTCGCCGATCTGCCCGGCGTGCCCGGTGTGCTCCAACGAGCGGTGCGCCGCGGCAACCGCCTCGATCGCGGCGACGCGCTCGGGGTCGCCGTCGGGGGCGGGGAACCCGTTGGAGGTCGCGACTTCCGCCGCCACCTTCCACGGCTGGGACACCCGCGCGTGGCGACCCTGCACCACGATCGCCTGTTCCTCGCCGTGGCTCACCACCGAGGCGGTGACCTCGGCCAGCGCCCGGTCGTACTGCAGCACGGTCACGGACAGGTCCTCGACCTCGGCGTTCTCGTGCGCGGCGTTGGTGAGCACCGACGTCACGGCCTTGGGTGTGCCGAGCATCCACAGGGTCATGTCCAGGTGATGGATGGCGTGGTTGAGCGTGCAGCCGCCCCCCTCGCTCTCCCAGGTCCCGCGCCACCACAGGTCGTAGTACTCGGTGCCCCGCCACCAGGCCGAGCTGACCTGCGCGTGGGTGACCTCGCCCGCGAGACCGGAGTCCAGTACCTCCTTGAGGGTGGCGATGTCGTCGCGGAACCGGTTCTGCGCGACGACGGACAGCTGCCGGTCGTTCGCCCGTGCCGCCTCGATCATGGCGTCGCACTCCTCGAGCGAGGGCGCCATGGGCTTCTCGACGAGCACGTCGACGCCCGCCTCGAGCGCGGCGATCGTTAGGGCGGCATGGCTGGACGGGGGTGTCGCGACGCTAACCAGGTCGAAGCGTTCGGCGGCCAGCATCGCGGCGGCGTCCTCGTAGACGCGGGCGCCCTCGAGCCCGAGCTCCGAGCGGACCGCCTCGGCCTTGCCGGGCGCGGGGTCACACAGAGCGACGATCTCGCGCTCCTCCCCGAAACGCAGGTATCCCTCGATGTGCGACCGGGCGATACCGCCGGTGCCGACGATCCCGCTGGTGAGCATGCTTCCTCCGCTAGAGCGACATGATACGTATCATGCGCCACTAGAGTGCCGGGGCGTCACGGCCATGTCAAGATGTCGTGCAAGGGAGCCATACTGTGCCTGTGCCGAAACCTCCTACCAGCCACGATGTCGCGCGCGCCGCCGGGGTGTCACAGGCGGCTGTCTCCTATGCGCTCACGGGCCGTGGCACCCTCTCCGCAGCCACGCGCGAGCACGTCCTGCGCGTGGCCGAGTCCATGGGGTACCGCCCCAACCTCGCGGCCCGGTCCATGCGTACCCGCCGGTCCGGCCGGCTCGCCGTGGTGACCGGTGCCACGCTGAGCTCCAAGGTCCTCACCGGCGCGGCCGAGGTCGCCGAGGCCGCCGGCTACGCGACGGAGACGCACGCCATCGACGGCACCGTCGAGCATCGCACGGCCCGTGTGCGCGACCTTGCCGCGAGCCGCCAGTACGAAGGCATCCTCACCCTCGTACCCGTGCTCTCCGACGAGCTGGATACGCCGGCGTCCTCGGAGGACGGCACACCTGTCGTCGCCGAGGCGACCTTCGACGAGCAGATGCGCAGCCTCGGCACGCTCGCCGACGCCCGCCCGATCGAGGAGTTCGTGGCGACACTCGCCGCCAGGGGATGGCACCGGTTCGTGCACGTGGCCGGCTCGTCGCAGTACGCCTCCGGCCGCGCGCGGCGTGATGCCTACATCGCGACCGTGGAGCGCCTCGCCACCGAGTCCGGCGTCACGTCGCTTGGCGTGTTCGGGGGCGCGTGGACAGGGGAAGCGGGCCGCAGCGCCATGCACGACCTACCTGACGATGCCCCGCCCGTCGCCGTGATCGCCGGCAACGACGTGGTCGCCGCGGGGGTGCTGCGCGGCGCTGCCGAACGCGGCTGGACCGTTCCCGACGACCTCGTGGTGACGGGCTGGGACGACGCGGAGATCGGGGCCTTCATGTCACCTTCCCTGACCACCGTCGCGGTCGATTTCCCGGAGGCCGGCCGCAACGCCATGCGGCGCCTGATCACCAGGCTGCGCGGCGAGGCCGGCCCGGGCACAGGTGCCCCGATCCACCGCATCGTCTGGCGCGAATCGACGGGTGGGTGAACCGGGGCGGCCCTCGGCCTCCTGCGTTGCGCCGCGGACGGACGCCGATCGTCCGCGTGCGGGATCTCAGTCCGCGCTGATCGTGTCCTGCGCATAGGCGTACCACTGGTCCACGAACTCAGTGTCAGTGATGTTTCCGTACTGCATCTCTTCGGCGAGCCGGGTCATCTCGGCGTCGATCTCGCCCTGGCCCTTCACCGGGACGAGTGCGTCCTCCGTAATCTCTTCGGCCTGGGCACTCTCGTACGCGAGGAGGCGCTCGTCCGGCGAACCCTTCTCGATCTTCATCGCGCCTTTCTGCGCATCCGTCGCCGGGACCCCCTTCGAGGTGCCGAAGATCTCGCCGACCCGCGGATCGTTGATCATGAAGTCAATGAACGCCGCGGCTGCGTCCGGGTGCGCAGAATGTGCCGACGCCGACAGCATGACCCCGGAGTGCCAGTACAGTTTCTTGCCATCATCGCCCGTGGGGATGGGCAGCAGCTCCATGTCGTCGCTGCCGATCTCGGCCACCCTGTTGGGCATCAGGGTGTCCCAGTTGGCCTCGGCGACGAGCTCGCCGGCTGTGAGGCCGGTGTCGGGTGAGAGCTGCGCCCCGCGCTCGGCCGGGAAGAACGCCTCGGCCTCACGCAGCGGCGCCCACAGGTCCGCCCATGCCTGGACGTCCTCCTTCGTGAAGGCGATCTCGCCGTCGGCGGTGAACGGTGTCTTGCCCTGCTGCAGCAGCCACTGCAGGAACCAGGGGTTGTTCCCCGTCATGTCATTGATCGGATAGACCTGCGGGTCGTGTGCGGCACCTGCCTCGGCGACCTCGGCCAGCCAGGCCACGAGGTCGTCCCAGCCGTACCCCTCGGCCGGGGGCTCGACGCCGAGCTCTTCGAGGAGCTTGGCGTTGTACATGAGCGACTGGGTGTTGAGGCTGGCAGGTACGGCGTAGGTCGTGCCCTCCACCTGACCCGAGGCCAGCGCCGAGTCGTCCACGCTGCCCACATCGAGGTTGACACCGAGCTGCCCGTCGAGCTCCGCGAGCTGCCCCGTCGCCCCGTACTGCCGCACGTAGCTCGCGTCCATCTGGAGAACGTCGGGAAGCGAGCTGCCCGCCGCCTCCGTCGCACGCGCCGTCCAGTAGTCCTCCCAAGCCTGGAACTGGGTCTGGACCGTGATGTTCGGGTACTCCTCCTCGAAAAGGTCGATCGATCTCTCGTACCGTTCGGCCCGGTCGTCGTTGCCCCACCAGGTGAACGTCAGCGTGATGTCCTCGTCCGTGGCGACTGGTGCCGCGGGGCCGGCACTGCCGCCGCCGTTCCCGCAGGCGGCGAAGCCGAAGGTCAGGGCCAGTGCGGCGACCGTGCCGGTGACTCGTGCGAACTTCATCGTTCCTCCATCCCCGCGTCGGTGCGGGTCTCGTTGCGGCGGGTGTGCCCGCCACTGTCTGGATCTGTGCTGGTCGGGATGCGTGTGGTCGGTACGGGTTCAGCCCTTGAGGCCCTGGGTGGCGACGCCGTCGACGATGTAGCGCTGGAAGAGGACGAAGAAGATCATCACGGGCAGCAGGGCAAGGACCGCCATCGCCATCTGCGCGCCGTAGTCCGAGACGCTGGTCTGGTCGACATACAGGCGCAGCGCGATCGGCAGCGGATACATGTCGGGCCGCTTGAGGTACAGCAGCGGCCCGAGGAAGTCGTTCCACGACCAGATGAACGCGAAGATCGAGCTGGTGATGATGGCCGGACGCATCAGCGGCAGCATGATCGAACAGAAGATGCGCACGTGCCCGGCACCGTCGATGCGAGCCGCTTCGTCCAGCTCGCGTGGCAGGTTGCGCATGAACTGAACCATGAGAAACACGAAGAACGCCTCGCCGGCGAGGAACTTCGGGACCAGCAGAGGCAGGAACGTGTTCACCATGCCTAGCTCGTTGAACATGATGTATTGCGGGATGAGCAAGACGTGGAACGGCAGCAGCAGGGTGCCGATCATGATCGCGAAGAACAACTTGCGCCCCGGGAACCGGAGCCGCGCGAACGCATAGGCACTGACCGTGGAGGACAGGACCACCCCGACCACCGACAGGATCGCCAGGATCATCGAGTTGGCGAAGAACGTCCAGAATCCGACGCCACCGATCCCGGACAACGCGGTAACGAAGTTGTCGACGGAGAAGCTGTCCGACCACAGACGGATGTTGCCGATGATCTCGCTCGAGGGTTTGAACGAGCTGGCCAGCATCCACACCGCCGGGTAGAGCACCACGACGGTGCAGGCCACCATGAAGGCGTGGAACGCGAGTGCCCGGACACGCTTGCGACGCTGGGCCGCCTTGCGAGACCTGGACATGCCGTTCGTACGGTGCGTCGCGGCTCCTTGCTCGGCGCCCGTCGTCGCGGCGTCCTGGTCCGCAGGGGGCGAGGTGGCGATGTGTGCGTCTCTCATCGGCTGTCTCCGGAGTAGTGGACCCAGGCGTTTGAGGTGCGGAACAAGATCGCGGTGATAACTCCGACCACGACCACCAGCACCCACGCCATGGCTGAGGCGTACCCCATGTCGAACTGGGCGAAGCCCTTGATGTACAGGTACAGCGTGTAGAACAGGGTCGAGTCCGCCGGGCCGCCGGTGCCGCCGGAGATGATGAATGCCGACCCGAACACCTGGAATGCACCGATGGTTTCCAGGAGCAGATTGAAGAACAGGACCGGGGACAGCATCGGGATCGTGATCGAACGGAACTTTCGCAGCGGCCCCGCGCCGTCCATGGACGCCGCTTCGTAGAGTTCTGCCGGGATCTGCTTCAAGCCAGCCAGAAAGATCACCGTCGGGGCGCCGAACGTCCACACCGCCAGCAGCACGAACATCGGCATCGTCTTGGACGGGTCGCCTACCCATCCCCCGGCCGGCAGGCCGAACAGCTGTTGGATCCTGTCCACGATGCCGTCGTCGATGAACATCGCCCGCCAGACGATCGCGATCGACACCGAAGCACCGATCAGCGACGGTGCGTAGAAGATCGACCGGTAGGCGCCCTGTCCTCGTTGCTGCACATTCAGCAGCAGTGCTACCGCCAGGGCAGCGGCGAGCTTGACAGGTGTACCGACCACCACGTAGATCGCCGTCACCTTTGCTGAGGTCCAGAACCGGGGGTCCTGGAACAGCGCCGTGAAATTGGCCAGGCCCACCCATTGCGGCGCACGGAACAGGTCGTAGTCCGTGAACGCGAGGTATAGCGACGCCATCATCGGGAACACAGTCAACGCGACAAAACCCACGAGCCATGGTGAGAGGAACGCGAACCCCGCGCGGGTCTCGGCGTGCCGCGACATCCGCCGCGGCCGCGCGCCGCCTTGATCGACAGGCGAAAGGTCCGGAACCCGAGGAGTTGCCTGCTCAGCCGTCTCGGTCATGGCTACCTCCGAGGGCGGTCGTCTCGGCACCAGCCAAGTGCGGGCAGTCCGCGAGGGCTGGACCGGGTTGCCGCAGTTGACCGTGCGGCGGTCGACGCCGGGAGCGGCAGTCAACAGCTCGATGACGCATGGATCCTCCATTGGAACCGCATGATACGTATCATGGTCGATTCATCCTCCCCATCGACCGCTGCCGTGTCAAGGCCCGTTTTCGTAGGGCACCGAGCGGACAGCGGGGCGCCACGGTCATGTGTTTGGCGTGGGTTGGTTGCGAGGCGTAGCCACTCGGGGCGCGGCGGCGGCCCGAGCTTCGGCCCGCCTGGGGCTCAGTGCGGACGGCGACAATGCCGGATCCGCACAGGCTCCCGAACAGGCCTCGCCGGTCGTCAGGAACGACGAAGCCCACCAGCACCCATGGGTATCTGCGCTGGTGGGCACCGGTCGGGCTTACTTCGCCGATCTCGTCCGAGCACGCTGCGGCCGACCAGCCGCGAACGCTTCGGCGGCCTTGATGCTGACCTCGTCGACGGTGCACGCATCCTGACACGAGCCCTCGCGACGATCGAGCTCCTCGACGTCCTCGCACTCCATTGCGATGAGTCCCGCACCCCGCTGGTGTTCTACGGAAGCACCGTGCGAAACCTTGCATCGTGACGTACGCCGGTAGGCCTACGGGTCCCAACGACAGGGCGGAACGACAGACCGTTCCTGGTCCAGGCTCAGCTCTCCACCGTGACGAAGCTCAGTTCTTCGAGACCGACATCCGAGCCGACGGAGTTCCCCGTGAGTTTTTACAGATACCTGTCCGGAAAGGGGTATGGTCGGGCATGCAGAGTGGCGCACGTTCAAGAGCTGTTGATCCTCGGCCGGGGACAACGCCGCGATGGAGTCGTTCTTCGCGTTGCTGCAGAAGAATGTCCTGGACCGGCGCCGCTGGACTAACCGCGAGGAACTGCGGATGGGACTGCTGCAGCTTTGGTGTCAGCCCGTCTCAGGCGGCGAGCGTGGCCGATGCGGCATCGATTTGAGGAAGCATCTGGCTCGCGGGTGCTCGGACGGGATCCGGCGGCCGCGTGCAGCTCCGGGCGTCGCGTGCACGGCCTGGGCGCGCGGGTAAATGGGTCGGTGACCTGTGCGGGTTGATGGGCTGCTTTGCGGGTCATTCCGCGGTCACGCCGCCCTCACGATCAGGTAAGGGCGTGACGATACCTGCCAAGTCCCCCTCCGGACACTCTTCAACCCGCTGTGACCAGCGGGTTTACCCAGCAGGCGGCCTCCGATGCAGTGCGTCGGAGCCGAGACGAACGCCGAGTGCCTCGTAGAGGTCTCGGCGTTCTTTGTCTGTGTCGCAGCTCAGCACCCGGAGCGATCCACCGACGGTCGCCAGGTCCTGGGTTCGTTGCTTCACGTCGATCGACCCGCCGGTCCGCGCCGCCCGCGGAGGCCCACCTCGGCGAGCTCGGCCTCGGTCCGGTACTCGACCATGTCGGCGCGACGGCACGGCCGGACGTCGCGTAGGAGTGCGCCACACGCGGCGACCGTCTGTGGGACCAGGCCGAGCTGAGCCGCGCGCCGGATCTCTGCTGGTCGCGCCGAACCGCTTCTATCAAGCGGGCTTTTCCCAGCCCTAGCCTTGCGGTCATCTCGGGACGGCATCCACGGAATGGCCCGTCGCCGCCCGGGACGAGATCCTCAAAGGAGCGTGAACGCAATGGCGCGTACCCCGAAGCAGACGGCGAGCGAAGCCGATGGCGTGACCTACCGCCGAGCCCGTACCTGGGAGATCGCCTTCTCCCAGATGAACAACGGCTCGGCCATGGTCTTCTACACCCTCGTCGGCCTCATGAGCTATCTGCAGAACGCCGGGTACGGCATCGCGGTCGCGGCCGCCGGCCTGATCCTCACCGTGACCCGGGTGTTCGACGGCGTGATCGACCCGCTGCTCGCACTGGTCATCGACAAGGTGAGCTTCCCCTTCGGCAAGCTGCGGTTCTTCATGCTCAGCGGGTGGCTCATCCGTTCGCTCGCGATCCTCCTGCTGTTCGTGTGGGCCTCCGACACGGGGCTCGGCGCTCCGTTCTTCATCGCGATCTACGCCGTGTACATCATCGGCTCGTCGATGAACGACATCGCCGGGCAGATGTCCGGACCCGTGCTCACCAACGATCCGCGTCAGCGGCCGACGGTGCAGGTGTGGGCCACCGTCTACGCGTACTTCGTCCCTGCGATCTTCTCGATCATCTCCACCGTCGTGTTCCTGCCCCGGCACGGCAACCAGTTCACCGTGGAGATGCTCAGCGAGACCGCGACGACGTACGTGGCCTGCTCCCTGGTGTTCCAGATCCTGGCCTGCATCGGCGTTTCCCGGATCGACAAGCCGGGAAGCTTTGCGCACCTCTCGGCCGACCGCGCCAAGGTCGAGGTCTCGCTCCGTGACATGTGGAACCTCCTGGTCCACAACGGCCCGTTCCAGCGGTACCTGATCAGCGGCGCCTCCGACAAGCTCGCCCAGGTGGTCAGGTCGCAGGCGGTGATCGGCACCCTGATGTGGGGCATCCTGCTGGGCAACATGCAGCTCGGCACGACGCTCAGCACCATCGCGATCCTGCCCGGCATCGTGTTCGCGATCTTCGGAGCCCGCTACAACGGCAAGCACGGATCGAAGGCAGCAACGGTCACGTGGACCTGGATCTGCCTGATCCTGGCGGCGCTGCTCACCGCGTTCTGCCTGCTGGTGGACCTGGGGTCCGTCCTTGGCAGCCTGCCCCTCGCGATCGTCTTCTACGCCGTGTACCTGCTCCTGAACGGAGCGTCGATGGTGGTCACCGTCGCCTCGGGCGCCATGCGGGCCGACATCATCGACTACGAGCTCGACCGTTCCGGGAAGTACCTCCCGGCCACCGTCACCGCGACGTACAACCTCATCGACCAGATCATCACCTCGCTCGGCGCCACGCTCGCCCTCGGCGCGGTGTCGCTGATCGGCTTCACCACGGTCATGCCGCAGCCCACGGACACGTCGAGCACCCCGATCCTCCTGATGACACTGGCGCTCTTCTTCGGCCTCCCGATCCTCGGCTGGGCGTGCACCCTGATCGCGATGCGCGGCTACCAGCTCACCCGCACCGAGATGATCGCGGTGCACAAGCGCGTCGCCGACAAGAAGGCGGCACTGCAGGAGGCCGAGCCCGCCCCCACGGCACCCCTGTAGCCCCGCACTGTCCCACCCCCCTCGACTGATCGGAGCACCCCGTGCCCTTCCCGTTCGCTGACGTGTCCGCCACGCCGCTGACCGACCTGCTCTCGCTGCACGGCCGCCGCGCCGTCGTCACCGGCGGCGCCCGCGGGCTGGGGCGTGCGATCGCCGCTCGGCTCGCCGAGGCCGGGGCCGATGTCCTCCTCGGCGACCTCGAGCTCACGCTCGCCGAGCAGGCGGCCGCCGAGCTGAGTGCCACGCACGGCACCCACGTGCTCGCCACCCGCCTCGACGTCGTCGACTCCGCGTCCGTGGACGCCGCCGCGGACCTCGCCGTCCGGGAACTCGGCGGACTCGACATCTGGGTCAACAACGCCGGGGTCTTTCCCGCCTTCGGCGCGCTGCAGGCGAGCGACGAGCAATGGCGGCAGGTGCAGGCCGTGAACCTCGACGGCACCTTCCACGGCGCCCGCGCAGCGGCGCGTCACTTCGCCGCCTCCGGGGGTGGGGTGATCGTCAACGTCGTCTCCACCGCCGGGTTCCAGGCACCCGCACCCGGGCTCGCGGCCTACGTGGCCAGCAAGCACGCGGTGCGTGGCCTCACGAAGGAGCTCGCCCTCGAGCTGGCGCCGTTGGGTGTGCGGGTGCTCGGCGTCGCCCCCACCTTCGTGCCCACCGAGGGCAACCTGGCGGCTGCCGAAGCCGGGCGGGCCCAGGCCGAGGCCGCCGGCATCGATCCCGACGCCGCAGGCATGGACGTGATGACCCACAGCCTGATCGGCCGCCTCGGCACACCCGACGACATCGCCCGGGTCGTCCTGTTCGCCGCGAGCGACCTGTCGCTGATCATGACCGGCAGCACGCTGCTGGCCGACGCCGGTGAGACCATCTGATGGGCGGGACCAGGGCCGGGTCGGGCGAGCGACTCCGCCTGGTGACGGAAGAGTTCGGCCGGATCGAGGTGGACACCGTGGCCCTGCCCGAGGGTGCCCTCGACACCTACGCCACCTACACGCCGTCGGGACGGATCTTCCTGCTCTACCGGCGCTCGAACGACCCCGTCGATGAGCAGATCTTCCACGCCGCGACCATCGAGGACGACGGCACCGGGTACCACCACCTCTTCTCCGGGCCCGTCGCGCAGCATCCTCGCGCGAACGGCATCCGGGCCATGATGCTCCCGGACAACCGCAGGGCGCTGCTCGGCGACTACATGCTCGAGTGCGACCCGGACCTCGACACGGCCACGGCCGCGCGCCTCGTCGACGTGCGGTATCCGTGGCGGCAGGAGGAGGATCCCGGGACCACCCACCACTGGTCCGAGGTCATCGTCTCCCCCGACGGGGAGCACGTGTCCTGGACGATCCTGCGGGCCGACATGGGCGCCGCCGTCGGGCTCGGCCGCCTGAGCCGCACCGTCGACGCCTACGAGATCATGAGCCCTCAGCTCATCAGCACGGTCGAGCAGTACGTCGCGGATCCCGAACATCCCGGCTGCATGCTGCCGCAGCCTTCCCGAGGAGGCGAGGTCAAGCAGTTCGTGCGCGGCGGGCGCGCGATCTCCGCGGTCGGCGGAGTGGACGGCTTCCTCCCGGACTCCGTGGTGCAGGCCCTGGACTCCGGCGACCTCACGGCCGTGACCCGCGGCCCCGGTTACGACGAGACCACCATCTTCTCGCCGGACGAGACGCTCGGCCTGGTGATGACCGCTCGCGCCTCGCGTGCGACCGACCTCGCCGTGCTCGGCCTGCTGCCGCGACCGCGGTCCGGCCACGCACTCTCCGCCATCGCCTGGACCGTCTACTCCTACAGCGTGACCGGGGTGCGGAACCACAGGCCGGGCAATGTCGGCCCGGTGCTCATCGACATCGCCCGGTCCCGGGCCGATCCCGGCTACCAGGGTGTCGCCCTGCACGACCCGGCCGAGGAATGGGTGTACGTCTCACCGATGTCCTGGCACCCGGACGGGACCCGTTGCGCCTGGCTCGAGACGCCACGCGGTTCGGAGCTGTCCCAGCCCGTCCGGGACATCCGGATCCGGCGGGCCCGTCTGCTGGATGTCACGCCCGGCGAGCCGGTGCGGCCGGTCGCCGTCCCGGACGACGTCGTCTACGCGTTGCGCGGCGATGCCGCGGAGCAGGCGCTGTGGAACCCGCCGCAGCCGGTGACCTCGGCGCGGGTCGCAGGGCGCCACAGCGGATACCTCGAGATCGACCGCACCCTGCCCGATGCCGCACGGGGTACGGCCGGGACGGGCGAGGTGCGCTACGCCGGCTACAGCGACGACGGTGTCTCCGTGTGGAACGGCTTCGAACGGGTGACCAGTGCCTTCACCACCGACACGGTGTACGAGGCGGACCTTGTGCTCGCCGGGCCGGTGTCCGGGGAGATGCGTCTGCGTGCCACCTGGACGTCGCTCGTCGGTCCCGACCCCGCCCGGCTGCGCTTCGAGCAGGCGGACGACGGCAAGGCCGCCAGCCATGGGTACGCCCGCTACGGCGACCAGCGGCGGGAGGTCTCGGCGCTCCTGCCTTGAGCCGGGCGGCCCACCCGGCTCATCCCGCGTGGGCGGCGCGATAGGCCGTGGGGGTCATCCCGTACGCGGCCCGGAACACCTTCACGAAGTAGTTCGCGTCGTCGTACCCCACGAACAGGGCGATGTCGTGCACGTGCCGCGAGGTCGTGGTGAGCAGCCGGGCGGCGCGCTCGGCCCGGTGCCGGGCGACGTACTCGGCGACGGTCGTACCCGTCTCGGCCTTGAAGCGCCGTGCGAGCGTGGAGGCGGAGACCCCCGCGCGCTCGGCGAGCTCCGAGGTGGAGACGGGGTGGCTGAGATGCAGGTCGATCTCGTCGGTCACCTGTCGCACCAGGGCCGAGAAGCCCCGCTGGTGGTGCCGGCGCACGTGCCGGCAGAAGTCCGTGACCATCTGCGCGGTGAAGGGCGCGATCCGCCGCGCGTCGGCCGTGTGACCGACCCGGTGCAGCCGCTGGGCGTACTCCTGGGAGATCGCGTCGATCGTCACGCCGGGGAGCCCGCCGCGCTGCGCCGCCACCCGGGCCATGATGCGCAGGATCGTCGCACCGAGGAACGGGGTGTTGAGGTAGTTCATGGTCTGCGGCATGCGGGCGAGGCGCTGCAGGGCGGCCAGGGCCTGCTCCGTCGAGCCCTCGGCGACCGCATCCATGAACTCCCGCTCCAGGACGTAGCGCTCGTCGATCACCGCGAAGGACGCGGACTGCGGCGCCTCGCCGTGACCCGGCTCGATCGTCCCGCCCTCGGCCTTGACCTGGTGCAGCCGGCCCAGCACGTCGTCGCTGCCGGCGGCGCGCAGCAGCGCGGCGGCACCCCGGTGCACGTACTCGGGGTCCACGATCGGGTACCGGGTGCGATACAGCTTGTAGAGCCGAAGGTGCGCGGTGGAGATCCCGAGCCGATTCAGCACCTCCTCCGCGACCCCGGGATGCGTCGGCTCGTGCGTGTAGGGCCCGACGACCAGGAGCTGCTCCGCCCACCGCACCAGCGTCACGGCCATCCCGAGCGGCTCCAGCACCTCGTGGACGACCTGCGGCTCCATCTCCCGCACGAACGCGCGCAGCGAGGCGGTCGTGAACGCGGGCTGCAGGCGCGGGTCCAGGCAGTGGGCCGCCTCGAAGTCGGCCAGGGCCGCCGGGATGTCGGACGCCCGGACCAGGACGACGGGGCAGCTCAGCACGCCGGCGAGGACGGCACGGACCGCCTCGAGGGTGTCGACAGGGGCGGCTTCCGACGTCGTCGGCATGAAGGGTTCCGTTCGTCCACGGCACGGGGGTGCCGAATTGGTCCTGCTGATGCGCGACCAGTTCTATCACCGGTGTGCGAGCGGTTCGTACTGTGGCGGCACGCCAGCGTCGTCTTGTCGAAGGAGCCTTTATGCCGCCGCCCCCTGCCAGCCCCCGCCAGGTCACGCCGATCCTTGACGGCTGGGCGTTCGCTCCCGTCGAGCTGCCGGCCGACGCGGGCTGGGCGGACGTCGTCCGCGCGGGGGAGCGGGTCACCCTGCCGCACACGTGGAACGCGGTCGACGGCCAGGCCGGCGGAGGGTACCGCCGTGGCCGCTCCACCTATGCGCGGCTCGTCGAGCCCGCAGGCGCCGCCGGGGCCGTCGGACCCGTGGAGACCTGGGTGGAGTTCGCGGGCGTGAACTCCTCGGCCGAGGTGTACCTGGGCGGACGGCTGCTCGGCCGGCACGACGGTGGCTACTCGACGTTCCGTGTCGATCTCACGGCCGCGCTCGCAGACGGTGCACGGACCCTTCTGGTGGTCGTGGACAACGCCGCGAACGACCGGGTGTACCCGCAGCAGGCGGACTTCACGTTCTACGGCGGCATCTACCGCGACGTCCGCCTTGTCGCCGTCGGACCCACCCACCTCGCGCTCGACGACCACGGCGGGCCCGGCCTCACGGTGACCTCGGCGCTCGACGGGGACCGGGCCGACGTGGCGCTGACCGCCCGGGTCACCGGCGCGACCGGCCCCGACGTCGCGGTGCGGTTCGGCATCGACGGCGAGGCGTCCGTGACCGTGCCCGTCGTCGACGGCGAGGCGACCGTCACCCTGCCCATCCAGGAAGTGCGCCGCTGGCACGGCCTGCGCGACCCCCACCTCTACACCGCGCGCGCCGAGCTCCTGACGGGCCGGACCGTGCTCGACGCGGTCGACCTGCGCTTCGGCTGCCGCGAGTTCGCGGTCGACCCGCAGCGGGGCTTCCTGCTGAACGGCGAGGAGTACCCGCTGCGCGGTGTGTCCCGTCATCAGGACCACGAGGGCGTGGGGAACGCGATCACCGAGGAGCTGCGGCAGCAGGACCTCGCCCTGCTGCGCGAGCTGGGGGTGACCACGGTGCGGCTCGCGCACTACCAGCACGACCAGCGGACCTACGACCTGTGCGACGAGGCCGGGATCGTGGTGTGGGCGGAGATCCCACAGATCACGGTGTTCCTGCCCGGCGGCACCGGCAACGCCCGCGACCAGCTCACCGAGCTCGTCGTCCAGAACCGGCACCATGCGAGCATCGTCAGCTGGGGCCTCTCGAACGAGATCACGCTCGCCGGTGCGGGTGAGGACGTGCTGGCCGCCCACCTCGAGCTGAACCGCCTCGCCCACGAGCTCGACCCCACGCGCCTGACCGCGATGGCGCACCTGTTCCTGCTGGAGACCGACCACCCGCTCGTCACCGTGCCGGACGTGATGTCCTACAACCTCTACTTCGGCTGGTACGTGGGCGAGGTCGAGGACAACGACACCTGGCTCGACGACTTCCACCAGGCCTACCCGGAGGTCGCGATCGGCCTGTCCGAGTACGGGGCCGACGCCAACCCGCTGTTCCAGTCGGCCACGCCCGCCAAGGGTGACTACACCGAGAGCTACCAGGCGCTGTACCACGAGCACATGCTCACGATGATCGAGCAGCGGCCCTGGCTGTGGGCCACCCACGTGTGGAACCTCGCCGACTTCGGCTCGGCGGGCCGCGACGAGGGCGGGGTGGCCGGCCGTAACCAGAAAGGCCTGGTCTCCTTCGACCGCACCGTCAAGAAGGACGCGTTCTACCTGTACAAGGCGGCGTGGGCGACCGAACCCTTCGTGCACGTGGCCGGACGGCGCCGTGCCGACCGGGTGGAGGACGTGACCGAGGTGATCGTCTACTCCAACCAGGAGCGGGTCACCCTCCTGGTGGACGACGCCGAGCACGGAGTCGTCGAGGGCCGTCGGGCCTTCCGTTTCCAGGTCCCCCTGACCGGCGAGCACAGGATCACCGCGCGCTCCGGCGACCTCACCGACACCGTCGTGCTGCGCAAGGTCGACGAGGTGCCAGCGGCGACCGTCATGCCCACCACGACGATCGCCAACTGGTTCGACGACGCCGAGCTCCCCGCCCCCGAGGGCTTCCTCTCGATCCGGGACACCCTCGGCGACATCAAGCGGTCGGAGCAGGGTGCCCGCCTGATCGCCTCCGTGCTCGAGACCCTCGCGACCAGCCGCGGCGAGGTCGGCCGGGGCGTCGAGATCCCGGCCGCCATGCAGGCCATCGTCGACCGGATGAGCCTCGAGAAGCTCGTCCGGCAGGCCGGCGGCGTACCCGCAGAACAGATCGCGGCGTTGAACGCCCAGCTCAACGCCATCGCCAAGTGACCCCGAACGACGAGAACGGCGACACCATGACCAGGACCTTTCCCACCACCTTTCTCTGGGGCGCCGCCACCGCCCCGCACCAGATCGAGGGCGGCAACGTCGGCTCCGACTTCTGGGCCAACGAGGGGCGCGTGCCCGGCATGGAGCGCAGCGGCGACGCCTGCGACTCCTACCACCGCTACCGCGAGGACATGCAGCTGCTCGCAGGCGCCGGCTGCACCGCCTACCGCTTCGGCATCGAGTGGGCCCGGATCGAACCGGAGGAGAACCTCTTCTCGAACGCCGAGCTCGCCCACTACCGGCGCATGATCGACACGGCGGTCGAGCTGGGGCTCACACCGGTGGTCACCCTGCACCACTTCACGAACCCGCGCTGGTTCGCCGAACGCGGCGGCTGGCTCGCCGACGACGCCGTCGACCGGTTCACCCGGTACGTCGAGGTCGTGACGCGGATCCTCGACGGCGTCGAGTGGGTCGTCACCATGAACGAGCCCAACATGCTCTCGATGATGACCGCGATGGGACGGGACATGGCACGGAACGCGGCCGGCGGCGCGGCCGTGGGCGGAGGCGGGGAGGACTGGACCAGCCCCACGGTCGACAACGGTCCCCGTCCCGTGCGGCTGCCCACCCCGGACCCGGAGATCGGGCGGATCTTCGTGCGCGCCCACCACGCCGCCCGCCAGGTGCTGCGCGCGAAGACGTCCGCGAAGATCGGCTGGAGCGTGGCGAACCGTGCCTTCGAGGCCCGGCCGGGAGGGGAGGAGCGGATGGCGGAGCTCTCCTGGGTGTGGGAGGACCTGTACCTGGAGGGCAGCGCGGGTGACGACTTCGTGGGCGTGCAGTCCTACTCGGTCCAGTACGTCGACGCCGACGGGATCGAGCCCTACCCCGACCACCCGGACAACACCCTGGTGGGCACGGCCTACCGGCCCGACGCCCTCGGCGTCGCGGTGCGGCACACGCACGAGGTGACCGGACTGCCCATTCTTGTCACGGAGAACGGCATCGCCACGGGCGACGACGCCCGGCGCATCGCCTACACCACGGGTGCTCTCGAGGGTCTCGCCGCTGCCATGGCCGACGGCATCACCGTGCACGGCTACCTGCACTGGAGCCTGCTGGACAACTACGAGTGGGGCCACTGGGCGCCGACCTTCGGGCTCGTGGCCGTGGACCGCGAGACCTTCGTACGGACCCCCAAGCCGAGCCTCGCCTGGCTCGGCGGCGTGGCGAGGCGCGGGCAGCTGTGAGCCTCCTGCTCCAGGTCGACTCCGGCGGGGACCAGTTCCCGGTGACCGGACCGGCTCCCCGGCTGTCGTGGACCCTGCCGACGTCGCTCGGCCCGGTCACCGGGTCGCTGCTCGAGGCGGAGATGGACGGGGACCCGCTGCCGCCGCGCGCGCTCGGTCCGGAGCACAGGTTCGTGGCCTGGCCCTGGGCGCCGCTGCGCAGCGGGGCACGGGTGCGGTGGCGCGTGTCGCCGCACGGTCCGGGCGGCCAGGTCCGCTCCGACTGGTCATCGTTCGAGGCGGGTCTGGCCGACGCCGACTGGACGGCCCGCTGGATCAGCCCCGTAGAGGAGGATGGCCCGGGGTACGGCGAGCGCCCCGCACACGTCCTGGCCACGACCTTCTCGGTCGCCGGTCCGGTGTCGCGGGCCCGGCTGCACGCCACCGCACTGGGGGTGTACGAGGCGTTCGTGAACGGCGAGCGGGCCGGGACGGCGCAGCTGACCCCCGGGAGCACGTCCTACGACGACACGCTGTACGCCCAGGTCAGTGACGTGACGGGCGCGATCCGGGCGGGGGAGAACCGGCTCGAGGTGGTGCTCAGCGACGGCTGGTTCCGCGGGCAGGTGGGTGCCTTCCGGCTGCCCGCCGGCTGGGGCACCGTGCTCGCCGCCCGGGTCGAGCTGCACCTCGAGCTGCCCGACGGGACCCGCCAGATGGTGCTCAGCGACGGCTCCTGGACCTCCACCGTCTCGACCATCACCCGCGCCGACCTCATGGCCGGGCAGACCACGGACCACACCGCCGGGCCAGTCGGGCCGCCGCAGCCCGTCCTCGTCGACCAGGTCTCCGCCCCGCCGATCACCTGCTCGCCGGCACCACCGGTGCGCGTGGTCGAGTCCCGCGCACCCGTGACCTCTCGGCAGATCGACGACCACACGTGGGTGCTCGACTTCGGGCAGAACGCCTCGGGGTGGCTGCGGATCGAGGGACTGGGACCGCTCGGCACCCGCACCGTGATCGACCACGGCGAGCACGTCGGCCCCGACGGCGACCTGGACACCGCCCACCTGAACTCCTCAGGCGATGGCGGGGTCGTCGTCTTCTCGCAGCGCGACGAGGTCGTCTCCGACGGCGTGACGGACGTGTTCGAGCCGCGCCATACCGTGCACGGCTTCCAGTACGTCCGGATCCGCCGGGCGGGCGCCCCTGTGGACCCGGCGCGCGTGACCATGCAAGTGGTGCACACCGATCTACGCCGCACCGGCACGTTCGCCAGCAGCTCCCCGGAGCTGAACCGGCTGCACGAGATCGCCGGGTGGAGCTTCCGCGGCAACGCGGTGGACGTCCCGACGGACTGCCCGACCCGCGAGCGCCTCGCCTGGACGGGGGACTACCAGGTCTTCGTCTCCACGGCGACGCGGCTGTACGACGTGCTCGGCTTCAGCCGCAAGTGGTTGCAGTCCGTACGTGACGACCAGCTCGACGACGGCCGGATCCCGAACTTCGCGCCCGACGGACGCCGGATCAAGCACCACCCGGAGGACCGGCTCGCCCTGATGACCGGTTCCGCCGGCTGGGGCGACGCGATCGTCGCCGTGCCCTGGGAGCTGTACCACGCGTACGGGGACCAGCACGTGCTGGCCGAGAACTGGGCCGCGATGGTGCGTTGGGTCGACTGGGAGCTGGCGACCGCTCGGACCACCCGCCACCACACCCGTGTGCGGCGCTCGCCGGAGCCTGCCCCGCACGAGGAGTACCTCTGGGACGGGACCTTCCACTGGGGGGAGTGGACCGAGCCGGTGCCTCGGGGTCCCGACGGCTCGCGCCGGGACCCGGTCAAGGTGGACCCTGCGGCCTGGTTCATGGCCGACAAGGGTGAGGTCGGCACCGCCTACCTCTACCGCAGCGTCACGACGCTCGCGGAGATCGCGCGGATCCTGGGGTTCGAGGACGATGCGGCGAGGTACGCGGAGGTCGGGCAGCGGGTGCTCCACGCCTGGCGGACCGAGTTCCTGGGGCCGGACGGCCGCACCGTGGACGACACGCAGGCGGCCTACGTCCGGGCGCTGAGCTTCGGACTCGTCCCTGTCGAACTGCGGGCCGCGGCCGCGAACCGGCTGGTCGAGCTCGTGGCCGCGGCCGGGGGACACCTGGCCACCGGGTTCCTCTCCACGGGCGACCTGCTGCCCGTCCTCGTGGAGACCGGGCACACGGACGTGGCCTACGGGCTCCTGTTCCAGACCACGTCCCCGTCCTGGATGGCCATGGTCGACAAGGGTGCGACCACCATCTGGGAGGACTGGGAGGGCATCGACGAACGAGGTCAGGCGCACGAGTCGCTGAACCACTACAGCAAAGGCGCGGTGGTCCGCTTCCTGCACAGCCACGTGGTGGGCCTGCGCCAGGACCCCGGCTCGGTCGCGTGGGAGGCATTCACGGTGGCCCCGGCGCCGGGAGGGTCGGTGACCTGGGCCGAGGGCAGCCACGAGTCCCCGCAAGGCACGATTGCCGCGCGCTGGGACCGCGTGACCGGCGGCATGCGGGCGCAGGTGACCGTGCCTCCAGGTTCGACCTGCACCCTGCACCTACCTGGCACGGATCCCGAGCTTGTCGTGGGGCCCGCGCACGTGGTGCGCGGGCCGTGACCGGGTGCACCCGCCAGGAACCAAGGAGAGGATCGACATGGAGATCGCAGGCAAGGTATTCGTCGTCACCGGAGCGGGCAACGGGATCGGGCGTGAGGTCGCCCTGCGGCTCGTGGCCGGCGGTGCGTCGGTCGCGGGCGTGGACCTGAGCGGTCCAGGTCTCCAGGAGACCCGGACACTGGCAGATGCCGGCTCCAGATACTCCTCGCACGTCGTCGACATCACCGACCGGGACGCGGTGGAGGCATTGCCGGACGCGGTTGCTGCCACTCACGAACAGGTTGACGGGATCATCAACGTCGCCGGAGTGATCCAGAAGTTCGTCAAGGTTCTCGACCTGCCGTACCCGGAGATCGAGAAGGTGATGAACGTGAACTTCTGGGGTGTGGTCCACATGTGCAAGGCGTTCCTGCCAGTGCTCGTCGCGCGGCAGGAGGCCACGATCGTCAACGTCGCGAGCATGGGCGCCTATGCACCCGTGCCGGGGCAGGCGCTCTACGGAGCGTCCAAGGCGGCGGTCAAGTTGTTCACCGAGGCGCTGTACGCCGAGCTGCTGGACACCGGCGTGCACGTGACGGTGGTCTTCCCCGGCGCGATCAGCACGGGCATCGCCGCGAACTCCGGGGTGGCCCTCGCCGGAGACGACTCGGCTGGGAGCGGCTCGTACCGGACGACCAGCCCGGTCGAGGCAGGGCGCGTGATAGTCCAGGCGATCGAGAAAGACAGGTTCCGTGCGACGATCGGCCCGGACGCGGCCGCGATGGACCGGCTCGCCCGCCTGAACCCGAGGTACGCGACGACGCTCATCGCCAGGAAGATGAGCGATCTGCTGGGCGAAAGCACTCGTTGAAGGAAGCAAGCGGCCTCGGGAGCACCAACTGACGGTCGTCCGTCAGTCGCCGGAACGATGTCTCGTGGTACTCACTCAGTCCAGGGCGTTCGGACCCAGGAGGGTGCGGATGTGCCACTCGATGTGGGCACGGATGTCGAACCGGGGTCCGTGCTGCCACTGGAACTGCAGACCCTCCCAGGCCGCCAGGAGCATCCGCGCGGCGACGTCGGCATCCACGTCCTGTGGGACCGAACCGCTTGCCTGCAGGCGCCGGATGTCGGTCGCCACGACATCGAAGGAACGTGCCCAGCGCTCCTGGAAGTACGCGTTGGCGGGATGGTCGGGGTCGGCTGCGGCCCCGGCCAGCTCCGCGTAGAGCCGCGATATGTTCGTGCGTTGCACTCCGATCTCGGCGCGGTGCCCCATCTCGGCGATCGCACCGGCCTCACCCCGCGCGTGGATGTGCTCGTCGTCGTGCTGCTTGAGCGCTGCGATGAGCAGGCTCTCCTTGGTGGGGAAGTGGTAGTAGACGGTCGGTTCGCTCGTCCCGGCCAGCTCGGCGATCTCTGACACGGCGACGTTGCGGTGCCCCTTCTCCCGTACGAGCGTCAGGGCGGCGCGGCTCAGAGCCTGGCGTCTCTGGTCCGACTTCGCGTATGGGCCGCGCTTTGCCGCCATGTGTGCGGCTCCTTCCGGTGGGCGTCGAACAAGCGAACGGGGCGATCGTATGCCGCCCGCCAAAATCATAGACGGCTCGGAATTGGACCGTCAGAGGCATTGACAGGGTGGTCGAACGCGGTGCTACCCTCGCCAAAGTTAAAGACAACTCAGAATTCAACGGGGGCCAGGATGCCGCAGGCGAAGCTCGACCGACGGGAGCTGGTGCGCCGGCACAACCCCGTCCTCACGGCCGCGCACCCGACTGCCGTTCTCACGGTGGGCAACGGGAACGTCGCGCTGACCGTGGACATCTCGGGGCTTCAGACCTTCCCGGAGTTCCACGAGCTGCGGCCCGACCCCTCGCGTACCGCTCACGATGGCCTGGACGGTCTGCCGGACCACGCGCCCCGGCCGTTCGATCTCGACGACTACCAGATACCGTTGCGCACCCAGTCGACGTGGGGCTGGTACGAGACCCGCCCGACGCGTTCCTTTCGCTTCGACGAGGCAGTCACCGACTACCCGACTCCCAGGGGCCCGGTGCCCTACGCCGACCGCATGGGGCTGCAGCGGGCAGCCGATCCGATCCCGGAGGAACTCGCCCCGGGCGCGTGGTTTCACTACAACCCTCGCCGTGCCCATCTCGGGCGACTCACGCTCGTACGCACCGACGGCACGGTTCCCGAGGACCCGCACGTGCTCGGAGACCCGCGCACCGAACTCGACCTGTGGTCCGGGCGGGTGGAGGCAAGGTACGTGCTCGCGGGCGAGCCGGTCACCGTCACGACCGTGGCCGATCCTGGAGCGAACCGGTTCGCGGTGCGGGTCGAGTCTCCTTTGCTGTCCGCCGGGTGGGGCGTCGCGTGGGTGTTCGACCCTCAGCAGGACGACCTGGCCTGGTTCGAGCACCTTCTGGACGAGGAGACGGTCTGGACCGCGACGGCACCACGGCGCTGGACCGCGCGACGCAGCGTGGAGACGACGACGTATGGCGTGCAGGTGGCCACGACTGGCGTGCTGTCACCGCACGGCCGCGACGGTGTCCGGGCAGGCACGCGGCAGCCATCGATCGAGGTGGTCGTCGAGATGTCTCCCGGCCCGGTGCCTGAAGACGCGCCCCCGAGCTTCGCAGAGGTCTGCGCGGCGTCGGCGTGCTGGTGGCAGGAGTACTGGGAGAGCGGAGCCGCAGTGAGCCTCGAGGGGAGCACCGACGAACGGGCGCACGAGCTCGAACGCCGGATCGTGCTCTCCCAGCACCTGCTTGCGGTCAACTGTGCGGGTTCAGCTCCGCCGGCGGAGACCGGGCTGACGTACAACACCTGGAGCGGCAAGTTCCACCTCGAGATGCACTGGTGGCACGGCGCGCACTTCCCGCTGTGGGGCAGGGGCCACCTGCTGGAACGCAGCCTCGCGTGGTACCACCGAGCACTCGCCTCCGCCCGCACCACCGCACGGCGGCAGGGTTACCGCGGTGCGCGCTGGCCCAAGCAGACCGACCTGTCCGCACGGGAGTCGCCCAGCAACATCGGTGTCTTCCTCGTCTGGCAGCAGCCGCACCCCATCCACCTGCTCGAGCTGCTGCGCCAGGAGGGGCGTGACGACTCCTTCCTGCGTGCGCACTATCCGCTCGTGGAGGCGACCGCGGACTTCATGGCCGACTTCGTGGAGGACCGTGACGGCACCTACACCCTGCCGCCGCCCCTGATCCCGGCGCAGGAGAGCTACCTCGCGGACCGGAGGACGGTCAGTGATCCCACGTTCGAGCTCGCCTACTGGGCGTGGGCGCTGCGGGTGGCGAACCAGTGGCGCTCCCGCCTGGGCCTGCCTCGGCGCGTGGACTGGGACCGGGTGGCGTGGAACATGCGCCCGCCCACACGGCTGCCGGGAGGCGGGTATGCCGCCATCGCGACACCCCCGTTCCTGGTACGCAAGGACCACCCGTCCATGCTCATGGCCCTGGGGTGGGTCCCGGCCACCGGCCTGGTCGACCCGGACGTGATGGCGGCGACCCTCGACGACGTCTGGGAGCAGTGGGACCTGCAGTCGACGTGGGGCTGGGACTACCCGGTGCTCGCGATGACGGCGGTCGCCCTCGGGGACCTCGGGCGGGCGATCGACGGACTCCTGCTGCCCTCGCCGAAGAACACCTACCTGGCCAACGGGCACAACCCGCAGATGCCGGGCTTCCTCACGCTGTACCTGCCGGCCAACGGGGGGCTCCTCGCCGCCGTCGCGCACATCGCCACAGCGGCCGAAGCAGGTGCACCGCTCCCGGACGGATGGAACATCACCGCGGAAGGGCTGCGCACCCTGCCCCCCGTACCCCAGGGCAACGCGGCCGTCCCCTGAACTGCTCATCGATCCGACGACCCGAAGCGACAAGGAGAACCACCCTGACCACCCGCGGATCGCCGATCCAGGCGACGCCGCACCAGCACGACCGATTCCCCATATACACCGATGTGGCGCCCTGACTCCCGGCACGCCCGGAGCTGCGCCCAGTCTTTCAAAGGTGAGGACCATGCGTGTTACCCCCAACAACCACAGCACCCGGCGTCGTGGCCGCGGTGCGGCCGTCGCGGCCGGATCACTGACGATCGCCGCGTCCCTCCTGCTGGCCGGCTGCGGCTCGACAGACGACCCCGCCGACGACGGCGAGATCGAGCTGACGTTCCTGAACCAGTCCCGCGGTCAGGAAGCGGCACTGAACCAGCTCGCCGAGCAGTACACCGAAGAGACCGGGATCAAGATCACCGTCGACTCGCCCGGGCCCGCCGACTACCTGCCCAAGCTGCAGGCGCGCGCCCAGTCCCGCGACATGCCTGACATCTACTCCTCGTTCAACGCGACGGAGATGGCCCCGTTCTACAAGGCCGGCTGGGCCATGGACCTCACCGAGGACCTCGAGGCGGGCTGGAAGGACAGCTTCAGCCCCGCCGTCGTCAAGATGTCGACCTTCGAGGACGGCAACAACCTCGGCATCCCCGCAGGCGTCTACAGCGTGCACTGGGAGACCCAGACCTACGGCTTCCTCATCAACCCCGCCCTGACCGGGATCGACCAGGCCGAGCCGCCGCAGACCACCGGCGAGCTCACCGCTGCCCTGGCCGCCGCCGACACCGGCTCCGGCACCTTCTCCGTCGCGGCATCGGTCACCCCACTGCTCGTCCAGGGCCTCGCCTCGAACTGGCTCACCGACGAGCAGATCGCAGCGACCTTCGACGGCGAGGAGAGCTGGGAGCAGGACGGCTGGCGCAACGCCTTCCAGTACCTCGTCGACCTCAAGGAGGCCGGCGTCATCACGAACGACGCGCTCCCCGGCGGCCAGGACGACAACCCCGACGTCGAGTCCGCATTCTTCACCCAGGGCACGGGAGCAATCTTCGACGCATCGCCCGGCGTGTCCGTCGGGCTCGCCACCAACCCCGAGTTCGAGGACTACTTCTCCATCGGTCTCCCCGCCGCCGACGACGGCACACTCGACCCCCGGTCCCCGGGCATCCCCGGCAAGGGCGCCGTCATCAACCCGAAGGGCGAACACCCCGACGAGGCACTCGCCTTCGTGAAGTGGCTGACCGAACCCGAGCAGCAGACCGTGTTCGCGGAGGTCGGCCGGATCCTGCCGACCAACCCGGAGCTCCTCGCGGGCGGCGACGTCCCCCAGCAGCTCACCGGCTTCGCCGACGGCGTCGAAGGCCTGCAGGTCATGTCGACGACCTTCGCCACGGACGTCAAGACCGCGATCGTGGCCGAGTCCGAACGCCTCGTCCTCGGCGAGACGACCATCGACGAGGCGCTCGCCGCCATCCAGGCCGCGCAGGACCGCGTGTCATGACCACCCAGCTCGTCCGGCTCTCCGCGCGGCGCCCGACCCGGGCGC
>NZ_JBHWZO010000031.1:21914-34760 GCF_042728455.1 Promicromonospora sp. NPDC060204 | reverse complement strand
GGTTCCCTCGGCGGCACGGGACCGGTTGAATACGTTCCGACATGACTACGTACTACACGTCCGACCTGCACTTCGGACATCTCAACATCATCCGCTTCTGCGACCGCCCGTTCCCCGGCGTCGGGGCCATGGACGCCCGCCTCGTGCAGCTCTGGAACGAGACGGTCACCGAGGACGACACCGTGTGGGTGCTGGGCGACGTCGCCCTCGGCGCCCTCGACGAGTCGCTCGCCAACATCGGGAAGCTCGCGGGGCGCAAGATCCTCGTGCCCGGCAACCACGACCGGTGCTGGGAGGGCGACCGCGCGCTGCGCAAGGGCGAGCCGGAGGCGCGCGAGCGGCGTCGGACGAAGGAGCGCGAGCGCTACCTGGCCGCCGGCTTCGCCGAGATCCACGACCGGCCCGAGCCCGTCACCGCCGACGGCCAGACCTTCGAGCTGTCCCACTTCCCCTTCGAGGGCGACTCGCACGGCGCGGACCGGTTCGTCGAGTACCGGCTCGCGGACCGGGGCGGCTGGGTGGTGCACGGCCACGTGCACGACACCTGGCGGCAGCGCGGGCGGCAGATCAACGTCGGCGTCGACGCGTGGGGCGGGCAGCCGGTCGCGGCCGGCACGATCGCGGGCCTGATGGCGGACGGGCCGCGCGACCTGGAGCCGCTGGCCTGGGCGTGACGCGGCGGGCCGGACATGACAAGAGCGCACGTTCGCAGGTGATGAACGTGCGCTCAGGCGTCAGGTGCGTGGGGCCGCAGGTTCGCGGGACACGCACTGCGTCAGCGGATACGCCAGGGCGTCGTCCGCGACGCGGGGGTCATGCGGATACGAGAGACTCCGCGTCGCGGTGTTCCCGGTCGAACTTGTACGACTCGATCTCCGCGGCGCTGAACATCAGGTCTGCACCGACCATGTGATAGTCGATCTCACCGGCCTCGAGAAGGTCGATGACGTGCAGCTTCGAGACTCCCAGCAACCGCGCGGCTTCGAGCGTGGTGAGGTCCTCGTGCGGATTGGCGGCTTCGGCTTCCAATGTGATCTCGTTCACACAGCCAGTCTTGCGCGTTCCGGTACCCGGAGTCCAGTCGAATCGGTGCGAGTTTCGATATCGGCCGATGATTCTTTTCTCCCGTCGGGGCAGGGTCGCGATAATTCCTCACGCACAACGGGGGAACATGTGAAAGCAAGTGCCCGGAAGTTGTGACACGATTAGCGGCATTCGGCCGGTCCCGACGTGCGACTCGGCGTTTTGTTGTCAAATGGCGGATCGAAACGATCCATTCGTGCGCGAGGGGGATGGATGGCTGCGCCGTCCGCAGTGCCCGTACTGAATCCTGCGGACAGCAGCAGGCAGCCGGATCTCCAGGAAATTCTTGATATCAACCGCGCCGCCTACGATCTACTCGCCGGAACATACAAGGGCACAACCGACACGCGCCAAGAGAACGCCAAGAAGTGGCTCTCCAAACGATTGCCGGAGATCACCGGACCCGAGCAGCCGACGGCTCTCGACGTCGGCTGTGCGGACGGCACCCACTCCCGCGTGCTGTCCATGCTCGGGTACAGCGTGACGGGGGTGGACTTCTCGGCGCCGATGGTCTCCGCCGCGCGCGAGCTCATGTCCGACCCCACCCTGCCGAACAAGCCGTCGATCCTGCACGGCGAGTTCCTGGCCGGCCGCTACGCCGACGAGGACGGCGCGACCGCCTCGCTCGACGGCAGGCGCTTCCACCTGGTGCTGGCCACGGCCTTCGTCCACCTCTTCCCACCCGAGGCCGACCACGACGCCGTGCGCAAGGTGCTCGGGCACGTCGCCCCGGGCGGCACGGCCCTGATCTCGACGACAGCCGAAGAGGTGGACAGCGGCGGCCTGGAGGTCAAGGTCGGGGCGGACGGGCAGGGCGCCACCCGCTGGCGGAACAACTACACCTACCGGACCTTCGTCTGGCTCGTCGGCGAGGCCGCCCGTGAGGTCTACGGCGCGAAGGTCCCGGTGCAACCCTGGGTCATCGTGGACCCGGACTCCCCGGGCAAGCTCTGGGTCGACGTCGTGGTGACCCGGCCCGCCTGATCACGCGCCCTGCTCACGCACCCTGGACCCCCCGGTACACGGCGGTCCGCAGCTCGACGGCGTACGGGTCGAGCGCGGGCATCCCGAGCCCGGCCGCGGCCGCGATCTCGCCCTCGACGTCGTAGGGCACGCGGACGAACTGCAGCCCGAACGGCGCCTGGGCGGGCTCGTCCACGACCCCCTCGAGGATCGCGTAGCAGGGCACGGGCTCGTCCAGGGGGTTGCCGACGCTGCCCACGTTGAACAGGGTGCGGCCGTGCGCCACCTCGACGAACGTGTCGTGGATGTCGCCGTAGCCGACCATCGACGGCTGCGCCCCGCCGCCGGTCATCGGCGTGTTGGCGAACATCCCGTCGAACTCCGCGGCCGTGTGGTGGGCGCGCACGCGCACGTGCGGGCTCGTCGCGGAGGCGTGGAAGAGCCTGATGCGGCGGCCGCTGATCAGGAGATCGTGGCTGAGCGGCAGCGCCCGGAGCCAGTCGCGCTGGTCCTGGCGCAGCTCGTCGCGCCACCAGATCATCTCCAGCGACGACTCGTCGCCCCACACCGGCAGGAGATCGTCCCAGTTGCCCCGGATGTTGACGTCGCACGCCTTGTCGCACCGGTCGACGACCTCGCTCCCCCGTGGCCCCTTGCCCACGAGGTCACCCAGGTTGATGACCCGCTCGATCCCGCGTGACTCGATGTCGTCGAGCACCGCGTCGAGGGCAGTGAGGTTGCCATGGACGTCACTGATCAGGGCAATTCGCTCTAAAGGCACGCTTTGGATCGTCCCACATCCCGCCTCTGCGTCACGCGCTTTCCAGGCGGTATCCGAGCAGGCGGTCGATCTCGCGGAGAGCGTTCGACACATAGGACCCACCACCGCGCGGCCCCTCGAACCCGGACGCCACCAGGCGAACCCATGCTGGCCGGCGACCAAAGACATGGAATTCGAGATACCCCCTGGCGTGATCGGTCCACGGGTCGGCGATGGTCGCGCTGTGCTGCACCCACGACCGATAGGTGTGCACGTGAACGGCCCCCTCGGACCCACTCCCGTCGAACCTTTCGGAAAGCGACCGGAGCTTGGCACAGGACCGCTCCACCCGCGTGAGAAACACGTCCTCGGCGTAATAGGTGTCGACCAGCTCCTGAACCTGGGCGTGTGCGCGCAGCCAAACGGGATCGACCATCACGAAGTCCACCCGCACCCCGCGCCGGACGGCCTCCAGGATGCGGTCCTCGTCCATCGAGATCCCGGTCAGCCCCACCCCGAGGCAGAGGACGCGCTCCTCGGCGACACCCCAGACCTCGTAGGTGTCGCCCTCGCGGCTGTAGTCGGTGCCGACCGCCTCGATCCCCCGCATCCGACGCCGCTCCGCCTCCAGCCGGCGCGACGACTCGACCACCTCTCGGTACACCCAGAGCGGCGCCACCACCAGCACCACCGCCGTCATGCAGTAGACGATGACCTGGGCCGCCCGATCGGGAACGACGTCGGGCACGAAGGTCAGCGCGAGGTTGGAGGCGACGCCGAGCACCACGACGACCAGGCCGCCCCGGGCCCAGGCCCCGGTACCGGTCACCGCACCGCCCCCGGACGCCCGCCCTCCTCGCCCAGCACCATGCCCTCGTCGCCCGGCCCCAGGGCCGGCGGCCGGCGCTGAGCCGGCACCGGGTGCCCCACCGCGAGCGCGAGCGAGTGCAGCACGTGCTGCAGGATCGGCGGGTTCAGGTCGTCCTCGCCGTCGTACTGCTTGAGCCCGATGCCGAGCCGTTCGATGGACTTGCGGTACAGGTGGAACTCCACGTAGCCGGACGCCTCGGGCGTGCCGGGGTCCCGGATCGAGCCGCTGTACTGCACGGTGGTCCGGTAGGTGTGGATGTTCAGCTGGCCCCCTCCGGCCTCGTTGATCTGCCGGGCGAGGCCCTCCAGCCGGTCGTGCGCCTGGAGCACCTGGCCGATGAACGCCTCGTCCCGGTCGTAGTAGCTGTCGATCGTCGCGGCGATGGCGGGGTGGTCCACGAGCCACTCGGGGTCGACCTTGATGACGTCGACGTCCACGCCGCGGTTGACCATCGCCCAGATCAGGTTGGGGTCGCGCGCGACGCTCGTCATGCCGAAGCCGAACACGACGACCTGGCGGCGCGCCGTCCGCCAGATGTCGAGCGACGCGTTCCGGTGCTCGCGGTCCGCGCTGACCCACTCGATGCCGCGGTACTGGCGCAGCTCGTCGACCAGCCGGGCACGCTCCTGCTCGGCCTCGCGCTGCACGCGCTGGCGTGCGGCGAAGGTCTGCTCGAACAGGTAGACGACCGCGATCACTCCCGTCGCCACGGCCGTGGACCAGACGATCGCCACCGTCACGCGGTGCGGCATCACGTCAGGAATGAACGTGAGAGCGAGGTTCGACATCGCGCCGAGCGCGACGACCAGCAGACTTCCCCGTGCCCAGTTCTGCATGTGGACCACCCCCAGGGCTCGCGCACAACGACCTGGTCCTTGTGACACAAGGCTAAGGCAACAAATTGGTCAAGTCTACATAATTACGAAACATCAGTTTCGCACAGCCCGCGTCCGGTACGACCGGGCCACCCCTACGCCGCGACCAGTCCCCCGAGCTCCAGCGCCTCGGCCCTCGCCCGCCGCGCCTCGTCGAACCGCTCCTGGTCGTGGAGTGCGAGCGCCAGCGTCCGCAGCGCCTCCACCAGCCGCGGCCGGTACTTCGCGGCGTTCTCGGCCAGCAGCTCCCGCAGCAGCGCGACGGCCTCGCGCACCAGCTCGACCGCCTCGTCACCCAGCCGGAGGACGGCGAGGAGCGCGCCCAGGTTGCTCAGCGACTGGGCGAGCCGGGCCCGGTACCGGTGCGGGTCGGCGTCGGCCAGGCCGCGCCACGTCCTGGTCGCCTCGTGCTCCGCGTCGAGCGCCTCCTGCGACCGGTGCAGCCGGGAGTGGGTGACGCCCAGGGCGGACAGCGCCTCGGCGAGCTCGGGGACGTACCGCCCCGGGTCCTCGGCCGCGAGGCGCCGCAGCACCTCGACGGCCTCCTGCTGGAGCCCGCGTCCCTCCTCCCACCGGCCGGCGTCGGAGAGCCGGGCGCCCAGCGCCCGGAGGGAGCGGGCGAGGTCCGCCAGGTAGCGCCCCGGGTTCTCCTGGGCGGTCCGCCGCCGGACCGCGACGGCGTCCACGAGGTGCGCCGTCGCCTCCTCGGTCCGCCCCTGCGCGGTCAGCGCGGCCCCGAGCACCTCCAGCGCGTCGCCGAGGCCGGGCAGGTGCTCGTCCGGGGCGGCCGCGACCAGGCGGCGCAGGAGCTCCAGCGCCTCCTCGGCGGGGGCCGGCGCCTCCGCGCCGCGGCCCAGCTCCAGCAGCCGGCGCGCGACGTCGGTGAGCGCGCGGGCCAGGGGCGCGGCGCACCGCTCGGGGCCGCGGCGGGCGAGCTCGCGCCACAGCGCGGCCGCCGTACGGCTCGGCCCGAGCGCGACCAGCGGCTGCCCCAGCTCGGCGCGGATCGCCGCCGCAGCCGTCTCTGCCGCGGCCAGGTCGAACGCGACCGCGTCCGGATGGGCGGTCGCGACGAGGCGGAGCAGGGACCCGGCCTCCTCCTGGCAGGGCAGCGCGTCGCCCGGGCGGCCCTGGGCCGCGCAGGTGGCGCCGAGGTGCGCCAGCACGGCGGCCAGCCGCGGCCCGTACCGCTGCGGGTCGGCCTGGGCCTGATCGCGGAGCAGGGCGACCGCCTCCCGCTCGTACGGTTCGGCGTCGGCGGCCCGGCCCACGTCACCCAGCGCGAGACCGGCGTCGGCCAGGGCCTCGGCGCGGCGGGCGACGTCGTCGCGTCCGGTGGCGGCGAGCGTGCGCAGCGCGACCTCGGCGCGCAGCTCGCCGAGCGTGAGCGACGGGCGCGGGAGCACGCCCGTGACGGTGCGCAGCGTGTCGGCGTCCGCGGGGAGCGCGGCGACCGCCGCGCCGAGCAGGTCGAGGGCTGCGTCCAGGTCGCCGGCGCGTCCGTCGAGGCGGTCCACGGCCATCCCGGCCGTGCGCAGCGCCGCCCGGCGCGCCGCGGGCGTACCGGCCCCGGCCAGGCACGCACCGAGCAGCGCCGGAACGTCCGTGAGCTCGGCCAGCAGGTGGGGGTCCACCAGGCGGGCCGGCAGCGCGCGGTGCGGATCCAGGTCGAGCAGCCAGCGGCCGACGTCGTGCTCCGCGCCCGGCCGCACGCCCGGCAGGACGGCGGCGACGCGGCGCACGAGGCGCTCGGCCGCGTCCGCCGTCCGCACGCCGGTGAGGGTGGCCGCGGCCACGAGACCGTCCAGGGCCTCGGGCAGCAGGCCCGCCTCGCCCAGCAGCCCGGCCTCCTCGGCGGAGCGGTACCAGGTCCAGCGCTCGTGCTCCAGCAGCTCGTCGAGCGCGTCGGACACGTCGACGGGCAGCGCACCCCGGGGCCCCCGCGATCCGTGCGCCTGCGCGCGCAGGACGGCGCACAGTGCGGCCGCCTGCAGGTCGAGCATCCGGGCGCCGCCCGGCACCGAGGCCACCGAGACCTGCGGCGCGGGCAGTCCCAGGGCATCCGCGTACGGCTCGACGAAGGCCGCCACGACCCGCGCGTCCACCTGCCCGGGCAGCACCGCGGCCGGGAGGCCCTCCCGGGCCCGGCCCGCCTCCAGCAGCGCCCGGACCGCCAGGCCGGTCGCCGCGAGCCGGTCGAACCACGGGCCAGCGGCCCGCGCGACCAGCACGATCCGCAGCGCGCCGTTGCGGCCCTTGGCGGCGTCGGCCAGGAGGTCGGCGAGCGCCGGCCCGCGGGCGTCGGCGTCGTCGACCAGCAGGAGGGCCGGGGCGCCATCGGGGACGGCGGCCAGGGCGCGCGGCTCGGCGCCGTCGGGAACGTTCAGACAGGTCCAGCCGGCGCGGGCCATGTGCTGGGCGAGCTCGCGGGCGAGGCGGGTCTTGCCCACCCCGCCCGGGCCGGTGACCAGCCGGACCCCCACGGGTTCGGGGCTGGTGCACCACACGACGAGCGAGGCGTGCTCGGCGCGCCGGCCGACGAACGGCACGACGTGTCGGTCCGGCGCGAGCAGCCGTCCGGGCGACATCGTGTGCGCGAGCGCCGTACGGCGACGTGACGACAACGTGGACACACCGTCAGTGAACCCCAATCCCACGCGAAGCGGTTATCACACCGAAATGGGCGGCCAAGGGTCATCTCATGGTGTGTGTCATGGTGTGCGGCGCAGCCGCTCCTGCTCCTCGGCGAGGATGGTGCGCGACAGCGTGGCCTCGGACGACGCGGCCTCCGCCGGCGCCGCGACGTCGACCGCGGACGGGGACGCGTCGGTGATCTCGGACTGCCGGGCGAACTCCTCGAACAGGGCCGACTTGGACCCGAGGATCTCCATCATCCGCTGGTCCACGGACTGCTCGACCAGGAGCCGGTGCACCTGGACGGTGCGGGTCTGGCCCATGCGGTGGGCGCGCGCGACGGCCTGCGCCTCGATGGTCGGCTTGACCTGCGGCTCGCAGAAGATGACGACGCTCGCGGCCTGCACGTTGAGCCCGACTCCGCCGGCGGTGATCTGGCTGACCAGCACCGACGGCCCGCCCGGCGCGGACAGCGCGTCCACCATGGTCTGCCGCTCCGCCACGGGCACGGATCCGGTCAGGGGACCGATCGCGAGATCGCCGAGCAGGTCCGTCACCTGCTCCAGGACCGACAGGAAGTAGGAGAACACGATGACGCGGCGGCCGGCGTCGACGGCCTCGGTGACGAGCTCGCGCAGGCGGACCAGCTTGGCCGAGTCGTCGGCCGCGGACACGGCGAACGCGGCGCGGCGCATCTTCATGAAGTTCCCGGCGAGCACGGCGTCGCGGTAGGCGGCGCCGTCGACGGGGCCGAACTGCTCCCACTCCTCGACCTGCACCATCTCGGGCAGCTCGGTGAGCACGTCCTCCTGGTTGCGGCGCAGGTAGGCGGGCGCGACGATCCGGCGGAACGCCTTGGCGCCGGACAGCCCGGCGTTGGGGTCGAGCTGGCCCGCCACCTCCGGCTGCAGGTAGCCCACCATGTTCTTGAACTCGGCGACCTTGTTCTCCATAGGCGTGCCGGACAGGAACAGGACGCGGTCGGAGCGGTCGGCCCACCGGCGCACCTCGCGGCCGCGCAGCGTCTCGGGGTTCTTCACGTAGTGCGCCTCGTCCACGACCATGAGCGCGGGCCGCAGGTCGTAGGGCAGGTCGAGCCGGCCGAGCACCTCGAAGGTGGTGACGGCGACGCCGCCGTCCGTGAGCCAGCCCTCCGCCGCCCGCTCCCGGTCGGTGCCGTGCAGCACCACGGCGGTCAGGTCGGAGTGCTGCTCCACCTCGCGCTTCCAGTTGGTCACCACGCTCGCGGGGCAGACCACCAGCACGTGCGTGCCGCCGGTGGCCATCAGGTGCGCGGCCACCGCGATGGACTGCATGGTCTTGCCCAGCCCCATCTCGTCGCCGAGGATCGTGCGCCGCTGCACCAGCGCGTACTTCGCCCCGAACTGCTGGTAGCCGCGCAGGTTGGCCCGCAGCAGGGTCCGGTCCAGGGGTTGCGCCTCGACGCGCCGCACGACATCGGCGGGCAGGCCGCCCTCCGCGGCCTCGTGGTCGTCGCCCAGGTCCACGACCTGCGAGAGCAGCCCGTAGTACTCGGCGGACCGCGCCTCGAAGTCGGCCCACACCTCGCCGCCCTCCGGCGGCTGCCCGACGGCGGCGCGCACCGCGCGCGCGTCGTCGGTCAGGCGGGCGGCCTCCACCTGCTCGGCGAGCGCCGAGACGGCCGCGAGGGCGCCGGCCTTCCGGTCGGCGGGCGCGACGAGCCGGCGCCAGACGCTGGTGGCGAGCCGGGCGGGTTCGAGGTGCGCGGGGACGACGTCGGCCACGCGGCGCGCCTCGTCGAGGTGCCGGTGCCGGGCGTCGGTGGCCAGGCCGAACGCGTACAGGGACTGGACCAGCACGGTGGCGTACGGGTCGTCGGGGTCGACGTCGATGCGGAAGCGCAGGTCGGCGTCGACCTCGTCGGCGAGCTCGCGGGCGGCGGACGTGGCGAGCTTCGCGGTGCCCGCGCCGATCCCGGCCTCCACCAGCCGGTCGGTCCCCGCGACGAGCACCTGGGTGACGTGCTTGAAGCCGGCCTTCTCCAGGACGGCGACGCGCAGCTTCTTGCGCCGCTCCTCCAGCGCCGTGACGGGGACGGTGCGCAGGTCGGCGTGGACGCGCACCTCGCGGGTCGCCGTGTACGCGTCGCGCACCCGCTCGCGCAGGCCGAGGTCGGCGGTGGTGAGCAGCCGGGCGTCGTCGAGCAGGGACTCGGCCCGCTCCAGGACGCGGCGGGCCGCGCGCGCCTTCCACGGCCGCGGCGGGCCGACGGCGGGGGCTGGTGCTGGGCTGGGGAGGGTCGTCTGCTCGGTCATGGCGCTGCGAGCGTACCCGGATGGTCTGACATGCCCCATTTACGACGGGTCTATGTTGGGGGGCATGACCCACGAGCAGAGCAAGTTCGGCGGGACGCCCGTCACCACGGTCGAGGAGCTCCGCGAGATCATCCCGCCGCCGCTCGGCGCGGCGGCGGGCAAGGTCCGCCCGGCCCTGCACGAGCTCGACCGGCAGTGGCTCGAGGCCGCGCCGCTGTGCCTGGTCGCGACGTCGGACGCCGCGGGCAACCTCGACGTCTCCCCCAAGGGCGACCCGGCCGGGTCGCTGGTGCGGGTGCTGGACGACCACACGATCGCGATCCCCGAGCGTCCCGGCAACCGGCGCACCGACGGCTTCCTGAACGTGCTGGCCAACCCGCACGTGGGGCTGATCTTCGTAATCCCCGGCCGCGGGGACACGCTGCGCGTGAACGGGCGAGCCCGCCTCGTGCGCGACGCGCCCTACCTCGCCGATCTCCAGGTGCGCCGCAACGTGCCGGTGCTCGCGCTGGAGGTGGACGTCGACGAGGTGTTCCACCACTGCTCCAAGGCGTTCCTGCGCTCGAAGACCTGGGACCCCGAGACGTGGGGGCAGGAGTCGGTGCCGCGCCGCGCGGTCATCTCGCGGACCCTGGAGCGCAAGGACGCCAGCATCGAGGAGCTCGACGCGTACTACGGCCCCAGGTACGCCGAGACCATCTACGGCTGAGCAGGCCTGCCGGGGCGGGCCTGCCGGGGCTGGCCTGGCCGGGCCGGGGTGAACTTCGCGGCTCTGGTTGGCAGCCCCCGGGCACGGAGAGACGATGCGAGCATGTCTGCGCCTCCTCCGGAACAGCCCGCACCCGGCCCCGTCCCGCCGCGGCCCGTGCCCGGCGGGGGTCAGCCGTACCCCCCGCCACGACCGCGGCGGACCGGCCCCAAGGTGCTCACGTTCAGCGCGATCGGCGTCCTGCTGGTGGGCGTGATCGTGGCCGTCGTGGGGTTCGCGGGGGCCGCCCGGGGCATCGTCGAGCTGGTACCCACGGACCTCGTCACCAGCGAGGGGACGGCCGGCAGCGACGCGATCGCCCTGGGGCCGTCCACCACGCCCGTGACCTTCGACGTCCAGGAGCGGGGCGCCTACCTCGTCCTCGAGGTCGCGCAGGACTCGTCGGCCAGCCTGCCCACCTCGTCGGTGGGCGCCCAGGGACCGAGCGGCCCGGTGCGCATCAGCCGGCCGAACCAGTCCGGTTCCCTGGAGGTCAACGGCTGGACGGTGCACCCCGTCGGGGTGCTGGTCCCCGACGAGGAGGGTACGCACGCGATCGTCGTCGACCCGCAGGTGGCGACCGACGACGTCGGCATCGCCGTGAGCGGCCCGTTCAACGCCGATAGCGTGGCCGGGATCGGCGGCAGCGGGCTCGTCCTCCTGATCGGCCTCCTGATCGGCGGGCTCGGCTTCCTGCTCCTGATCGGCGGCATCATCTGGTGGGCGCTCGCCAAGAAGTAGGTCACGCCTGCTCGTCCGGCCCCTGCTCGTCCGGCCCCTGCTCGTCAGGACCCTGCTCGTCCAGACCGAGCATCGCCCGGACCGGGGCCACACCCGCGAGCATGACGTCGGGCCGGTGCAGGTCCGGCCGCGCCGCCCACATCTCGCGGGTCATCCGGTAGCGGTTCTCCGTGGCCGGCGCGCCCTGCCGGTCCACGAGCGCGACGCCGTTCGGCGCGTAGCCGAGCGACCGCGTCACGCCGTTGGACTCCGGGTTGTCGTCGAACGCCTCGGTCGTGGCGACGGCGGCGTCGAACCCTTCGAACAGCAGGTGCAGCGCCAGCAGCCGCATGCGCTTGCCGATGCCCTGGCCGTGGTGGGCCAGGCCGAGCCACGAGCCGGTTCCGGCGGAGCGCGTCGCGGCGAACGCCTTGGCGCCCACGCCCTGCACGCCGACGGGCTCGCCGTCGCGGAACACCCCGAGCTCGAACCCCCAGGCCTCGGGCGACACCTTGCCGCGCGACGCCCAGTGGAACTGCAGGAAGCCGCGCCGCACCTCGTCCGGCTCGCCGAGGTTCCACGGGATGAGGAACGGCTTGCGCTCGGGCGGGTGAACACCCGCCGCGGCGACGTCGGCCAGGCGGACGAGCTCGGCGTCGTCGGGCAGGCGCAGCTCGAGGTCGTCGCTGGTGACCCGGAGCCCGAACGGCGGGAAGGCGGTGGCGAGATCCATCGCCCGACCGTTCCAGGTCCCGCCGGACGGGGGCAACCTGAAATCGGGACCCCACCCCGGCCGGCCGCGAGGGCACCGACCGCGCACCACAGGCCGACGAGGCCGACGAGGCCGACGAGGCCGACGAGGCCGACGAGGCCGACGAGCAATCGCACCCTTCAGCGTGTCGCGGAAGCCGACGGCGTGTCGCGGGCGGGGGCAAGCCACACGCGGACGAGGGGTGTCGGCTGCGGTGAACTTCGGCTGCCGGGACCCCGACAAATCTGCCTCAGCCGAACAGTCCACCCAAGCCGAATTCGTCGGGGCCGAGACGAACGGAGTTCACCGCAGCCGACACCCCTCACCCGGGCGTGCCTTGCCCCTGGGCACGCTCACCCCCGGCCTCCGTACCCGCAGCCTCCAACCACGCGGCCTCCTCACCCGCGCCCTCCGACCCCGCGGCCTCCGACCGCAAAGCATCAGACCAGTTGCTCGCGCTCGAGTCCGGCCTCGCGCGAACCGGGTCCCGGAAGGCCCTGTTTCGGAGGAAGGCCCGGCGGACCTGTGGACAGGCTCCGCGAGCGCCCGCCGCCGGGCAGGCTGGTCGCATGGCACGCACCAACTACGACCCGCTGGACCGCCACCCGATCTTCGACGGCACCCTCGACCCCGACCTCGACGACGACGCCACCGCCCCCGTCGTCGCGCCGCGACGGGCTCCGACCCTGTACCTCGACGGCCTGGCGCTGGTGTGCGCGGCGGCCGTCCGGTTCGAGGCCGCGCGGCGTGGCCTGAGCCAGCGGCAGATCGCCGCCGAGGTCGGGCTGTCGCGGGCCGCCGTGTCCGAGCGGTTCCGGGGCCGGACCGCCTGGACGCTGGACCAGGTCGGCGTGCTGGCCCGGCTCTTCGGGTGCGAGGTCGCCGTGCTGGTCACCGAGCCGCGCAAGCCGGTGCGGGAGCTCGCCGGGAACTACGCCTGAGCCCCGCCTGCTCCCCGCTCATGCGAGCCGCCCGGTCCAGCCGCTCACGCCAGCCGCCCGGCCCAGCCGCTCACGCCAACCGCTGGGTCCGGCCGCTCACGCCAACCGCTGGGTCCGGCCGCTCACGCCAGCCGCTCGGTCCCGCCGCTCGGTCCCGCGGCTGGGCCCGGCCGCTCGCTCCAGCCGCTGGGCCCGGCCGCTCA
>NZ_JBHWZO010000031.1:0-21815 GCF_042728455.1 Promicromonospora sp. NPDC060204 | reverse complement strand
CCGCCAGCCGGTCGGTCCAGCCGCTCACGCCAGCCGGTCGGTCCAGCCGCTCACGCCAGCCGGTCGGTCCAGCCGCTCACGCCAGCCGGTCGGTCCAGCCGCTCACGCCAGCCGGTCGGTCCGGCCGATCAGTCCAGGGTCGCGTCCGCCGCGTGCAGTGCCACCGCGCCGAGGTCGCCGCCGGCCTGGGCCGCCCAGGCGTGCTGGCGTGCCGCGCCGTTGCCCCCGGCCCAGAGCCCGCCGAGCAGCTCGGTCACGGTGTCGAGGTCGCCGAGGTCCACGAGGGCGTCACGGACGTGGTCCACGAGCGCGCCCACGACGTCGTGCGCCGGGGCCGGCCGCCAGGTACGCGAGTCCACGAGGTCGCCGGAGAGCCCCGAGCGGCCCGCGCGCCACAGGGCGGTGCGCAGCACCTCGACGGGTGCCTCGGGCGGCGGCTCGCCGGACGCCGCGGCCCGCGCCGCCGTCTCCACGAGGCCCCGGGCCAGCGCGGCCAGCAGCGTCGCCGTGTCGGCGGAGAGGCACACGTCGGCGACCCGGATCTCGACGGTCGGGTACCGGGCCGACAGGCGGGCGTCGAAGTAGACCATGCCCTGGTCGAGGATGGTGCCGGTCGCGACGAGGCCCGCGACGGCGGCGTGGTACGCCTCCGGCGTCCCGAAGGTCCGGGTCGGACCCGCCGTGGGCCAGCGCGACCAGACCTGCGAGCGGAAGCTCGCGTACCCGGAGTCGTCGCCCATCCAGTACGGCGAGTTCGCCGACAGCGCCAGGAGCGGCGCGAGCCAGGGCCCGATGCGGTCGAGCACGGCCACGCCCTCGGCGTCGTCGGCCACGGAGACGTGCACGTGACAGCCGCTGGTGAGCTGCTCGCGGGCGGTCAGGCCGAACTCGGCGCGCGCCTGGAGGTAGCGGAGCTTGCCGACCGTGGTCCCGGCGAACGCGAGCGGTGACGTGCCGAGGGCCGCGATCCGCGCGTCGTGCCGCTCGGCGGCCGCCTGTGCCCCGGCCCGGCCCTCGCGGATCGCCGCGGCGACGTCCTCCAGCGTCGAGCGCGGCGGCGTGGCCGTCTCGATCTGCTCCTCCATGAACTCGTGCTCCAGCGGGCCGTCGTCCGGCTCCGCCGTCCCGAGCACGTCCTGGGCGCGCGCGATGGGCCGGCCGTCGTGCCCCACGAGCATGAGCTCTTCCTCGACGCCGACGGTGCGCCTGGTCGTCGTCACCGCAGCCGTCGCATCACCCGTCACCCCGCCCGTCACAGCAGGGCGAGCGCCGCGAGGGCGTCCCGGGTGGCGTCGGCCGCGGTCATGCGCTGCGCCCGGACGATGTGGTCGCGGCTCGCGTGGTCCAGGAACTGGACCGGGAGGCCCATGTGCACCTGCGGCGTGCCGATGCCCTGCTCCCCCGCGCGCTGCGCCAGCATGTCGCCCACGCCGCCGTCGACCACGCCGTCCTCGACCGTGACCACGAGGTCGTGCTCGCCGCACAGCTTGACCAGGTTCTCCGGCACGGGCAGCACCCACGTCGGGGAGGCCACCGTGGCCTCGACGCCGTGCGCCGCGAGCGCCGCGCCGGTCTCCATCGCGCAGGCCGCCATGGAGCCCACGCCGACGACGAGCACCTTGCGGGTGACCGGGGCCTGGGCGCGGTTCGCGTCCGGGGAGAACCGGCCCACGACGTCCACTCCGTCGAGCTCCTCGACCGCGGGGATGTCGTCGCCGACCGCGCCCTTCGGGTAGCGGACCACGGTGGGCGCGTCGTCGACGTCGACGGCGGCGCGCAGGGCGGCGCGCAGCGTCGTCTCGTCGCGCGGGGCGGCCAGGCGCAGGCCGGGGACGATGCGCAGCATGGCCATGTCCCACATGCCGTTGTGGCTGGCGCCGTCGTCGCCGGTGATGCCGGCGCGGTCCAGCACGAAGGTGACGCCGGCCTTGTGCAGGGCGACGTCCATCAGGACCTGGTCGAACGCGCGGTTCAGGAACGTGGCGTAGACGGCGACGACGGGGTGCAGGCCGGCGAAGGCCATGCCGGCGGCCGACGTCGCGGCGTGCTGCTCGGCGATGCCGACGTCGAAGGTGCGCTCCGGGAACTGCTCCTGGAACGGCGCGAGGCCCACGGGGTGCAGCATGGCGGCGGTGATCGCGACGACGTCGGACCGGCGGCGGCCGATCTTGACGATCTCGTCGGCGAAGACCTTGGTCCAGCCGAACCGGCTGGCGGCGACGGGCAGCCCGGTCTCGGGGTGGATGACGCCGACGGCGTGGAACCGGTCGGCGATGTCGTCCTCGGCGGGCTTGTAGCCGCGGCCCTTCTCGGTGATCGCGTGCACGATCACGGGGCGGCCGTACGCCTTGGCGCGGCCGAGCGCGCGCTCGAGCGCCTCGGTGTCGTGGCCGTCGACGGGCCCGATGTACTTGATGCCCAGGTCCTCGAACAGGCCCTGCGGCGCGACGACGTCCTTCAGGCCCTTCTTCAGGCCGTGCAGCCAGCGCCACGCGAAGCGGCCGGGCGCCCCGGAGCGGTGCAGGGCGCGGGTGCCCCAGCTGAGGAAGGCCTCGTACCCGCGCGTGGTGCGCAGGGTGTCGAGGTGGTTGGCGAGCCCGCCGATGGTCGGCGAGTAGGACCGGCCGTTGTCGTTGACGACGACGACGAGCTTGCGGTCCCGGCTCTCGGCGATGTTGTTCAGCGCCTCCCAGGCCATGCCGCCCGTGAGGGCGCCGTCGCCGATGACGGCCACGACGTGGTCGTCCTTGCCGCGCACCTGGTTGGCCTTGGCGATGCCGTCGGCCCAGGACAGGGCGGTCGACGCGTGGGAGTTCTCCACGACGTCGTGCTCGGACTCCGCGCGGCTCGGGTAGCCGGACATGCCGCCGCGCTTGCGCAGGTCGGAGAAGTCGTGGCGGCCGGTCAGGAGCTTGTGCACGTAGGACTGGTGGCCCGTGTCGAACACGAGGGTGTCGCGCGGCGAGTCGAAGACCCGGTGCAGGGCGATGGTCAGCTCGACGACACCGAGGTTGGGGCCGAGGTGCCCGCCGGTGCGCGAGACGCTGTCCACCAGGAACCGGCGGATCTCCTCGGCCAGCTCCGGCATCTGCCCGGGCGTCAGCGCCCGGACGTCCTCAGGCGAACGGATGTCGCTCAGCAAGCCCATGCGCGTCCTTTCGTCGTGCCCGGTGAGGGGCGAATCGGGGCCCCACTCTAAGGGGAACCGACCACTCCACTGTGCCACGACAGGGGTGCCTCCCGTGCCTGTCTCCGATACCTCCACAACGATGTGGCAGGACTCATAGGCACAGGCAGGCAAACTCTTTACTCTTGGTGAACGTGCGATTCCTCGACGAGCAGGCCCCGGCAACCGACCTCACCTATGGCGACGTGTTCCTCGTCCCGTCACGCTCGGACGTCACGTCGCGGTTCGACGTCGACCTCTCGTCCGACGACGGCACCGGCACCACCATCCCCGTCGTCGTCGCGAACATGACCGCGGTGGCCGGCCGTCGCATGGCCGAGACGGTCGCGCGGCGCGGCGGGATCGCGATCATCCCGCAGGACGTCCCCGCCGACGTCGTGGCCGGCGTGGTCGCGGACGTCAAGGCCAAGGACCCCGTCATCGAGACGCCGGTGGTGGTCGCCCCGCAGGACACCGTGCACAGCGTGCTGACGCTGCTGGGCAAGCGCTCGCACGGCGCCGCCGTCGTCGTCCAGGACAACCGGCCCGTGGGCGTCGTGACGGAGTCCGACTGCGCCGACGTGGACCGGTTCACCCGGGTGTCCGAGGTGATGTCCGCCGAGCCCCTGCTCCTTCAGGCCGCCCTGCTGGACGGCCCGGGCGGGCTGGAGGCGGCGTTCGACGTGCTGCACCACGCCCGGCTCGACCTCGCGCCCGTGGTCCGCGACGGCCTCCTGGCCGGGGTGCTGACCCGCAAGGGCGCGCTGCGCTCCTCGATCTACTCCCCCGCGCTCGACGCGTCCGGCAGCCTGCGGATCGGCGCTGCCGTGGGCATCAACGGCGACGTCGCCGCCAAGGCCAAGGACCTGCTGGCCGCGGGCGTGGACGTGCTCGTGGTCGACACCGCCCACGGCCACCAGACCAAGATGCTCGCCGCCCTGGAGGCCGTGCGGTCCGTGGACCCCACGGTGCCCGTCGTGGCCGGCAACGTGGTCACGGCCGACGGCGTGCGCGACCTCGTGGCGGCCGGCGCCGACATCCTCAAGGTCGGCGTGGGCCCCGGCGCCATGTGCACCACCCGCATGCAGACCGGCGTAGGGCGGCCGCAGTTCTCCGCCGTCCTGGAGTGCGCGGCCGCCGCGCGCGAGCTCGGCAAGCACGTGTGGGCCGACGGCGGCGTGCGCCACCCCCGCGACGTCGCCCTCGCGCTGGCCGCCGGCGCGTCGCAGGTGATGGTCGGCTCCTGGTTCGCGGGCACGTACGAGTCGCCGGGCGACCTGAAGGACGACGGCACGGGCCGGCTCTACAAGGACTCGTTCGGCATGGCCTCGGCCCGGGCCGTCGCGGCGCGCACCGCCGGGAGCGGCTCGGCCTTCGCCCGGGCCCGCAAGGCCCTGTACGAGGAGGGCATCTCCACCGGCAAGATGTACCTCGACCCGGCCCGGCCCGGCGTCGAGGACCTGCTGGACGAGATCACCTCCGGCCTGCGCTCCTCGTGCACCTACGCCGGGGCCCGGTCGCTCGCCGAGTTCTCCGAGCGCGCCGTCGTCGGCATCCAGTCGGCCGCCGGGTACCAGGAGGGCATGCCGGTCGCGACGAGCTGGTGAGCGGGCCCGGCCGGGCCGGGGACTAGCCCACGACGGTCAGGCTGCGGGTCGGGCGCGTCAGCGCGACGTAGAGGTCGCGCTCGCCGCCCGGCCGCGCGGCGGTGATCCCGTCGGGGTCGGCGACCACGACGGCGTCGAACTCCAGGCCGCGCACCTGGGAGACGGGCACCACCCGGACCTGCGTGCCGTCCAGCGCGTCGGCGACCTCGCGCACCCGCGCGTCCGCGGCGACGACGGCCACCAGGTCGTCGGGTCCCGCGGCCGCGAGCGCCCCCGCCTCCCGCACGACGGCGGCGACCAGCTCGCCGGATGCCGCCGCGACGCGCCGGGGCACGTCGCCGTGCCGCACCGCACGGGTGGGCGCCTGGTCGGGGGCGATCCGGGCGAGCAGCGGCGCCGCGACCTCCAGCACCTCGGCGGTGGTGCGGTAGCAGACGGTCAGGGTGCGCACGTCGGCGCGCCGGGCCAGGTCGGCGCCCAGGGCGTCGGCCCACGAGGCCGCCCCGGTCGCCGGCCCGGCCTGCGCCAGGTCGCCGACCACGGTCATGGAGCGGCCCGGGCAGCGGCGCAGCACGGAGCGCCACTGCATCGCCGTCAGCTCCTGCGCCTCGTCCACCACCACGTGTCCGTAGATCCGGGCGGGCGGGCCGTCGAGCAGGTGCTCGGCCTCGTCCAGCAGGGGCAGGTGCGCCGTCGTCCAGGCCGGGGCGTCGTCGGACGGCGCGAGCCCGTGGCCCGTCAGCTCGGGGTGCGCGTCCAGCAGGTCCAGCACCACGTCCTGGGCCACCAGGTGCGGCCAGGCGCCCTCGACCGCCCGCTCCAGGGCGACGTCCTCGGCGAGCTCGGCCTGCAGCGCGCCCGGGTCCAGCTCGGCCACGGCGGCGGCGTGCCCGAACTTGCCGCCGTCGTCGGGCGCGAAGCCGAGGCGCGCCAGGTCGCCGGCCGCCGCCTTGTCGACGTTGACGCCGCCGGTGAGCACCTCGATGTCCTCGTCCAGCTTGGCGAGGAACACGCGGGCGCGCGCCTGGACCTCGTCGGCCACGAACTCCACGACGAGGTCCTTGAACAGCGCCCGGGCCTGGTTGTGCGGCAGGCCGGTGCCGCCGGCGGTCTCGCGCGCCTCGGCGAGCGCGTGCTCGTCGAGCGTGACCGGGTCGCCGTCGACCAGCACCGTCAGGGTGCCGGACGGCGCCTGGTAGCCCCGCACGATCGCGGCCAGCTCGTCGGCCAGCCGGGCGTCACCGGCGGCCCGGCGCAGCTCGTGGCCCGCGGCCGGGACGCCGGCCAGGCCGAGGGCGTCCGCGACGAGGCGGTCGGCGGTGCTCATCGCCACGTCGTTCTCGCCGAGGGAGGGCAGCACCTCCGCGATGTAGTCGAGGAACCGCGTGCCCGGGCCGAGGACGAGGACGCCGTCGGTCCGCGCCTCGTCGAAACCGGCCAGGACGTACGCGGCGCGGTGCAGCGCGACCACGGTCTTGCCCGTGCCGGGGCCGCCCTCCACGACGGTGACGCCGCGGTGCGCGGAGCGGATGATCGCGTCCTGCTCGGCCTGGAGCGTCGCCACGACGTCGCGCATGCGGCCGGTGCGACGCGCGCTGATGGCCTCCAGCAGCGGCCCGTCCCCGACGACGTCGTGCGGACCCGGCTCGCTGTCGTCCAGGATCTCGTCGCTGACACGGGTGACCCGGCGCCCGTCCAGGCCCAGGTGCCGGCGGCGGCGCAGGCCCATCGAGTGGGCCGCCGTGGCGGCGTAGAACGGGCGCGCGGCCTCGGCGCGCCAGTCGACGAGGAGCTGGTCGTCGCCGTCGCTCAGCCCGGTGCGGCCGATGTGCAGCGTGCGCCCGTCCGCGCCGTCGATCCGGCCGAAGCACAGGTGGTGCTCGGCGGCGCCCAGGGTGCGGGCGCGCCGGCCCAGCATGGCCACGCGCACCTCACGCGTGTAGGCCTCGGCCGGGTCGGTCGACGAGGCGCGCACGGCGTCGTCGAGGTCCGCGCGCACGCGCTCGGTCTCACGGTCGAGCCGGGTGTACAGGGCGTCGACGTACTGCTGCTCGGCGGACTGCTCGGTCTGGCGTGGCTGCACCGGGTCTCCTCTTTGTCGGAACCTGGTGTCAACGCGATCGTGCCGCAGAACGTTCCCGGGGGTGCACCGCGCCCGGGCGTGGCGCGCGGTTCAGGACGAGTGCAGTTCAGGACGAGTGCGGTTCAGGACGAGTCCCGGGCCCGCTGCCCGAACGTGCCCGACGTGACCGTCGCCCACGACCGGCGCAGGACGTCCTCCAGCACCGCGAGGTCGACCTGCTCCAGGTCCTTCAGGTACAGGCACCCGACGCCGGTGGTGTGCGGCCCCAGCACGGCGAGCCGCTCCGCGTGCGCGCCGACGCCGTCGGGCAGGTAGATCGTGCTGGCCGTCCTGCGCGGCGCGAAGCTCGCGGCGGGCGCGTCCCCGGAGTGCCCGCTTTCGTACTCGTAGTGGTACTCGCCGAAGCCGACGACCGACGTGCCGAACATCCGCGGCGCCTGCCGCGTGACCCGCTCCATGAGCTCGCGCAGCGTGTGCGCGTCCCGACACCGGACGGCGTGCGTCACCGCGTCGAGGTAGGCGGCGGGGTCGCCGTCGGTCCAGGTGGTCACCATGCGCCCAGTATCGCGCTCGGCCCGGCGCCCTGCGTGGTGGGCATGCGGCGGCCGGCGCCGCCGGTAGGGTGAACGGCCGTCCCCCCCACCAGCGAAGGAGTCCCCTGTGGTCGCCGCCGACCTCGACGTGACCGTCGACCTCGCCCGGTCCCTCCTGCGGGAGCAGCACCCCGACCTCGCCGACCGCCCCCTGGAGCTGGTCGCCAACGGCTGGGACAACGTGGTGCTCCGGCTGGGCGACGACCTCGCCCTGCGCCTGCCCCGGCGTGAGCTCGGGGCGCAGCTCCTGCGCAACGAGCACCGGGTGCTCCCCCTGCTCGCCCCGCGGCTGCCCGTCTCCGTCCCGGACCCGGTCCGCGTCGGCGCGCCGAGCGCGGCGCTGGGCTACCCGTGGCCCTGGGGCGTGGTGCGGTGGGCCGACGGCGTCGCCGCCGCGACCGTCCCCGCGGCGCGCCGCACCCCCTGGGCCGAGCACCTGGCCCGCGTGTTCGTGGCGCTGCACCGGCCGGCTCCGGCCGACGCCCCCGTCAACGACTTCCGCGGGGTCCCGGTCGCGGCGCGGGACGAGGGCTTCGAGGAGCGGGTCGCGCTGCTGCCGGAGCGGGTCCGCGCCCGCGCCCGCGCGGTGTGGGCCGAGGCCCTGGCCGCGCCGGTGTTCGACGGCGACCCCGTCTGGCTGCACGGCGACCCGCACCCGGCCAACCTCGTGGCCGACGGCGACCGGCTCTCGGCCGTCATCGACTTCGGGGACGTGACCAGCGGCGACCCGGCGTCCGACCTCGGCACCGTGTGGCTCACCTTCGACGCGGAGGGCCGCGAGCGCTTCCGCGCCGTGGTCGACGCCGAGGCGCGCGACGGCCTCGGCTGGGACGCCGGGATGTGGGACCGCGCGAAGGGCTGGGCCGTGCTCTACACCGCGATCTGCTTCGCCTACCCCGACGCCCACCCGGTCATGGTGGGCGTCGGGGAGCACGCGGTGGAGCAGCTCTTCGGCTGACGTCGCCGGACCCTCAGAACTGCACGGCCGTGGTGTTCGCCCCGCAGACCAGCACCGCGACCCGCTCGCCCGGCTCGGGTACGTAGGTGCCGGACAGCAGCGCGGCGAGCGCCGTCGCGCCGCCCGGCTCGGCCACGACGCGGGCCGCCTCCCACAGGGAGAGCTGGGCGGAGGCGATGGCCTCGTCGCTGACGAGCACGGACTGCGCCACGAACTGCTGGGCCAGCGGGAACATGAGCCCACCCACCTGCTTCGGGGCGAGCGAGTCGGCGGCGATCCCCTCGGTGGGCGCGTCGACCGGCTCGCCCGCCGCGAGCGCCCGGTGCAGGGTGGGCGCCCCCTCGGGCTCGACGGCCACGACCTTGACGTCGCCGCGGAACCAGGCGGCGATGCCGCCGATCAGCCCGCCGCCGCCCACGGCGACCAGCAGCGTGTCGAGACCGGGCAGATCCTGGGCGATCTCCAGGCCGAGGGTGCCCTGCCCGATCAGCGTCTGCGGCTGGTCGTAGGCGTGCACGGTCATGGCCCCGGTGCCGGCGACGAACTCCTCGCTCGCGGCCAGCGCGTCGGCGTACCGGTCGCCGCCCATGACGAGCTTGGCGCCGTAGCCGCGGATGCGCTCGGCCTTGGCCGGGGAGGTCACGCTGGGCACGAAGACGGTCGCGGGGATCCCGAGCCGGGCCGCGGCGTAGGCGACGGCGGCGCCGTGGTTGCCGCCCGAGGCGGCGACCACGCCGGCGTCGGGCACCTCGCGGGTCAGCAGGCTGGTGAACGCGCCGCGCGCCTTGAACGAGCCCGAGTGCTGGAGGCACTCGAGCTTGAGCGCCACGGGCTGCGCCGGCCGGCCGAAGTCGGCCAGGTCGACCTCCAGCACGGGGGTGCGGCGCACGTGCGGCCGGATCACGGCCTCCGCGGCGCGGATCGCGTCCCGGGTCACCTCGGTCATCGTTCCCTCTCCTCCAGCATCGGACTCGGTCGTCATGAGATTCCCAGCTCCCGGTCGCGGTCCCAGTCCTCGGTCCACCCGAGCTGCTCGAACATCGCGTCCAGGATCCCGGCGGTGAACCCCCACACGAGGTGCGTCAGGTCGCCGTCGTGCACGTGGAAGCCGGGGCCGCGCCAGGTCTGGTTGCCGCGGCGGAGCACGGTGGTGAACCGGTTGGCGGGGTCGAGCAGGTCGGCCACGGGGGCGCGGAAGACGTGCGCGGACTCGGCGACGTCGACCACGCGCACGGGCGTGGGGCGGGTCCACCAGCCGAGCACGGGCGTGACCACGTGGTTGCTGACCGGCATAGGCAGCTCGCCGAACGCGCCGAGCACCTCCACGCCGGACGCGTCCAGGCCGGTCTCCTCGACGGCCTCGCGCAGGGCCGCGGCGACGGCGTCCTCGCCGTCGTCGGCGCGGCCGCCCGGGAAGGCGACCTGCCCGGCGTGGCTGCGCAGCGTCGCGGCGCGCGCCAGCAGCAGGACGTCGAGGTCGGCGGGCACCGCGAGGTCGTGGTCGTCGCGGCCGGTCGCCAGGTCGTCCAGCACGCCGAACAGCACGAGGACGGACGCGGGGCGCGCGCCGCCGGTGAAGTCACCGCGCGCGTACCGCCACGGGCCCTCGAAGCCGCGCTCGGCGAGGGCGACCAGCTGCTTGCGCGCGGATGCGGAGGAGCTCACCGACCGACCTTAACCCCGGCCGGGGACGCTCCCGGACGCGTCACCAGAGGAACGACCGCACCGCCGTCGCCACGGCCGACGGCCGCTCGCGGTGCACCGCGTGCCCGGCGCCCACCACGACGCGCGCCCGCACGCTGGGGTTGCGGATCATCAGCTCGACGCCGGTCCGGGGCTGGAACAGCGCGCCGCGGGCCGGGTCGGCGCCCAGCACGAGCGTCGGCACGGTCAGGCGGGTCACGACGGCGGTGTGCCGCCAGGGCGCGTTGTCGCGCAGGGTGTGCGCCACGGCCGCGGCGTCGGCGGCCTTCGCGGCGGCGGCCACGGCCGCGGCGTCCCGCCGGTCCCAGGCCGCGTGCGCGCCCTGCACCGACCGGGCGGACGGCGGGTTGGTGGCGTCCCGGATCTCCGCCTCGGAGACGGCCTCGAACCGGTCCTCCTCGACGTCGAGCGCGGGGTCCAGCAGCACGAGCCGGCGGGTGAACCGCCGGTCGGCGTCGGCGGCCAGCGCGCCGAGCAGGCCGCCCAGGCTGTGCCCCACCACGAGGTCCCAGCCGGAGCCCAGCGCCCGGACGTCGGCGACGTGGTCGGCGAGCAGGTAGGAGTCGGCCCGTGGGCTGGCCCCGTGCCCGCGCAGGTCCGGGGCCACGACCTCGTAGCCGTCGTCGGCGAGGGTCTCGGCGAGCCGCCACCAGGTGGCCCCGGCGGACACGATGCCGTGCAGGAGCAGCGCCCGGCCCGGGCCGGTGCCCCATCTGGTCGTGACGAGCTCGACGGCCGCGGGTGGTTGGGAGGTGCCGCCGGGAACTTCCTGCCACATCGCCATGAACAGAGGGTAACGACGGTATGTATACGGGTTTGAAACAATTGAACGTTTCTACCGCAATGTGGCGAGATCAGCGCCGTGCGCCGCCAGCAGGGCGCGCGCGGCCGCCAGCGCGCGCTCGTAGACGGCGTCGTCGCGGAGCAGCACGGACCGGTCGTTCGCCGCGTTCAGCAGGGCGTTGATCTCGAAGGCGACCTGGTCGGGGTCGGTGCCCGGGGCGAGCTCGCCCGCGTCGAGCGCCAGCTGCGCCTGGTGCACCAGGTAGGACTCCCAGGACCGCTGCGCCGCCACGACCGCGTCGTGCACCGCGCCGTCGCGCATGTCGAACTCGATCTCGACGGTGCGGAAGAAGCACCCGCCCTGGAACACCCGCGCCCGCGAGTACTCGGTCCAGGCCAGCACCAGCGCCCACAGGCGTGCGAGACCGCGGTCGGCCGACCGCGCGCGGACGATGACGTGCTCGGTGTAGATCTCGGTCGCCCGCTCCACGGCGGCGAGCTGGAGCCGCTCCTTCGAGCCGAACAGGCCGGCGATCCCGCTCTTGTTCACCGGTACGGCCTCCGCCAGCGCGCCGAAGGACAGCGCGTCCAGCCCACGGACGGACGCCTCCTGCACCGCGTGGTCCAGCACGGCGCGGCGCGTGCGGTCGCCGCGCAGGCGGCGCAGATCGGTCGGCTCGTTCACACAAGAGAGTGTACGACCGTTCGCTCATTCGATAGTGTGCGAACGTTCGTACAGATTAATCGCCACCCCCGGAGGCCCCCGTGTCCCAGTCCCAGCGCGCAGCCCGCGCCCTGTTCCGCACCCTCGGCCGCGTCGCACCGCCGGCCGCCCTGGCGCTCGGCGCGGCCACCTACTGGCGGGTCGGGGCGCCGGCGCCGGTCCGGCCCGCCGACCAGGCCGTCCACGACTCGGCACGGCGCACGCCGCTCGAGCACCGCCCCACGTTCCGCCGCGGCCGGGACGGCCGCCCCGGCGCCGGCGGGACCGTCACGGTGGCCACCTACGCCTGGGGCGACCCCGGGGCGCCCGGCGTCCTGCTGGTGCACGGCTGGCAGTCCCGCGCCTCGGCGTTCGGGCGGATCATCGAGGACCTCACCGGGGCCGGGCTCCGGGCCGTCGCGTACGACGCGCCCGGGCACGGCGCCTCCGGCGGGCAGCGGCGGACGGGGCTCGACGACCTGGCCGTCATCCGCCGCCTGTCCGAGGCCGAGAACGCGCCGTGGGCCGGCGTCGTCGGACACTCGCTCGGGGTGCTCGGCGCGGGGATCGCGCTGCACGAGGGCATCGAGGCCGAGCGGTTCACCGCGATCTCCGGCCTCACCTCGGTCCGCGTCACGACCGACGGCTTCGTCCGCGGGGCCGGGATCCCCTGGGCGCTGCGCGACGCCTTCGCGAGCGCCGCCCAGCGGTACGGCCTGCCCGACCACCCGGACATCTACGAGCGCTTCGACCTGCTGCGGCACACCGTGCCCGCGTCCATACCCACCCTCTGGCTGCACGACGACGGGGACCGCGTGAACCCGCACCAGCTCTCGGTCCGGCTCCACGAGGCGCACGCGGACTCGAGCGAGCTGTTCACGACCACCGGGCTGGGGCACAACAAGATCCTCGGCGACCGGGCGGTCCGGTCCAGGATCCTCGACCACCTCGCGGCACCGGCACGCACCACCGCCCGCCTGACGGCCCACCGGCCGCCCGCGCGGTGAACTGCGCGTGAACTCTCCCCGACATCACCAGTCGGATACCAGAAACCTTCCCTGACCTGCGACGACGTCATACCCTGATGTCCAGTTTATACCCATTTCAACCGGAGGTAGGACGACGATGGAGCACACGAGCGACGGCGCCCTCGCAGCGACAGTGGTCAGCGTCCTGGCGGCCCTCTGGTTCGCCTGGACCGTCCGGCACTCCGGGCCGTGGTCCCGGCTTCTCCCCGTGGCCGGCGTGGTGCTCGCCGTCGTGGTCGCGGCGCTCGGCGCCCTGGCCGCGGTCCGCGCCTGGCCCGACGGCAGCGTGGTCACCGGCCGGATCGTGAGCATCTACGTGGCAGCCCTCCTCGTGCACGGCGGCCTGACCCGGCTGTGCACCGGGATGATCGCGAGCAAGTACCGCCGGGCGCGGGCCGCCGCGAAGGACGCCGACAAGGCCGGCGTGACCACCGGCAAGTCCCGGCTGCACCTGATCCCGACGGTCGTGGCGGTGTCCACGGCGCTCCAGGTGGGGATCGTCGCGAACACCCTCGCCGTGCCGAACCTGTACCTCGGCGCCGCGGCCGGGCTCGCGGCCGCGCTCCTCGCCTGGCCGCTCGGCTGGATCCTGCGCCTGGTCACCCGGCCGCGCGGCCACCGCCCCACCGCGGCGCTCGCCCACCCGCTGACCGGGCTGCTGACGGGCGCCACCCTGGTCGCGACGGCAGCCTGGCTGCTGCTCGCGCTCGGCTGACCCGGCCCGGCCCGCCGCGAGCCACGCGACACACCGGGATCTTTGCTTGGTCGCATAGACGAATCCTGTCACTGTTTGTCCATCTTTTGCTTGACAGTCGGCATAAGTCCTCCTATGTTCGACAAAGTCACCCGGTGGAGTACGTCCTGCCACGGGGGCGTGGCCGCCGTCGCCGACGACCACGTGACGCACCCCTGGAGGGAACGACGATGAGGTCCACCTTCGTGACAACGCTGTCACTCACCGCGTCGACGCCACCGGCCTCGCGCGCCTGAGCCCGTCCCCTCCCGAACTTCTGTCTCGCCGGGACGGCACTCCCGCCTGCCCGACGGTGTCGAACGGAGACCCATGCCCGAGAACAGCACTGACGCCCCAACCCAGTCCGGCGGCGTGTCCCGCCGCTCGATCCTGACCGGTACCCTCGCCGGGCTCATGGCGCCGACGGCGGCGCTGGCGCTCGGCTCCGACTCGGCCGCCGCCGTCTCGACGGCGGCACTCGGCACGACCCGGCACATCACGGTGTACGCCGAGGCGCTGCCCGGGGGCCAGTACGGCTACGGGCTCACGCCCGGAAAGGCCACCATCCCCGGCCCCATCCTGGAGATGTGGGAGGGCGACACCCTCCAGGTCGAGCTCGTGAACACCACCGACAAGCGCCTGTCGATCCACCCGCACGGCGTGGACTACGCGACCGACTCGGACGGCAGCCCCTTCAACGACTCGTTCAACGAGCCCGGCGAGACCCGCACCTACGTCTGGAAGAGCCACAAGCCGAAGCAGCGCGCCGACGGCACCTGGATGGCGGGCTCCGCGGGCTACTGGCACTACCACGACCACGCGATGGGCGGCGAGCACGGCACCCCCGGGCTGCGCGCGGGCCTGTACGGCGCCCTCGTGGTGCGGCGCGCGGGCGACACGCTGCCCGACCGCCAGCACACCGTCGTGTTCAACGACATGACCATCAACAACAAGATCGCGCCCGACACCCCGATGCTGGAGGCGAACAAGGGCGAGAAGGTCGAGTTCATCGCGATCGGCCACGGGGACCAGCTCCACACGTTCCACGTGCACGCCCACCGCTGGGCGGACAACCGCACCGGCTACCTGACCGGCCCCGACGACCCCTCCCGGGTGATCGACACCCGCGACCTCAACCCCGGCTCCTCGTTCGGGTTCCAGGTCGTGGCGGGCGAGGGCGTGGGCGCGGGCGCGTGGATGTACCACTGCCACGTCCAGTTCCACTCGGACGGCGGCATGGCCGGCATCTTCCTGGTGCGCAACGCCGACGGCAGCATGCCCGCCGGCGCCCAGGCGGCGATCGACCGGTTCCACGAGCACGGCGGCCACACGATGAGCGACATGTCCGCCACCGAGACCGAGTCGGGAGCCGCTGCCCATGCCGGCCACTGACCCCTACTCCCCGTTCACGCGCAAAGGAGCAGTGATGGAACGAACCCGAAGAGGCATCATCGCCGCGGTGGCCGGTGCCGCCCTCGTCGCCACGATGTCGACGACGCCGGCCGCGGCCCAGCGGAGCGCCACCGCCGTCGACACGGCCGTCGAGACCGCCCCGGCGGTCGCCGCACCCGTCGCCGCCGCCACGACCGCCGCGGCCGAGCCCACCGTGCTCGTGTTCCACGGCGCGGCCGCCGACCAGGCCGACCCGGTCGCCGTCGCCACCCGGACCATCCGGGAGCTCGGCGCGGAGAACGGCTTCACCGTGCACACGGCCAGCGACCCGAAGGTGTTCACGGCCAAGAACCTCGCGGAGTACCGCGGGGTCGTCTTCCTGTCCGCCGAGGGCGTCGAGCTGAGCACCGCGCAGGAGGACGCGCTCAAGGCCTACGTGCAGGGCGGCGGCGGCTTCCTCGGCGTCCGCGACGCCGCGCGCGCCCAGGCCCGCTCGCAGTGGTTCACGGGCCTGATCGGCACGCGGCCCGCCGGCAACCTGCCCGACCCGCTGCCGGTGGCGAGCGCCACCGCGAGCGCCGAGAACGCGCCGAACGAGGTGGCCGCCAACCTGATCGACGGCGACTCCCGCACCAAGTGGCTGGCGTTCGAGCCGACGGCGTGGATCGAGCTCGAGCTGGAGGAGCCGCTCGCGGCCGCCCGGTACGCGCTCACCTCGGCCAACGACTCCGAGGGCCGCGACCCGCAGGACTGGACGCTGCAGGGCTCCACGGACGGCGAGACCTGGACCGACCTGGACACGCAGGCGGGCGAGGACTTCCCGGACCGGTTCGCCACGAACGACTACGACGTCGACAACGACGTGGCCTACCAGCACTACCGGCTGGACATCACGGCGAACGCGGGCGAGGACCTCACCCAGCTCGCCGAGATCCAGCTCTTCGACACCTCCGGCGAGGAGGAGCCGGACCCCGAGGTGCCGGTGCAGGAGGCGACGGTGAACGTCGTCGACCGCGCGCACCCCGCCAACGAGGGGCTGCCCCTGAACTGGACCCGTGAGGACCGGTGGCTCAACTGGTCGCCGAACCCGACGGGTGACGTGCACACGGTGGCGCAGGTCCAGGAGTGGGACTACGAGCCGGGCGAGGGTGCGAACGGCGCCTTCCACCCGATCTCGTGGTGCCGCGACTACGACGGCGGCCGCTCGTTCTACACGGGCATGGGCGGCACCGCGGAGAGCTACGCGGAGGAGGGCTTCCGGGACCACCTGCTCGGCGGCCTGCTCTGGTCGGCCGGCATGGTGCGCGGCGACTGCCAGGCAACCATCGCGGCGAACTACGAGGCCGAGCGCCTGACCGCGCAGAACACCGCGGGCACGCTCGACCAGATCGGCGAGCCGCACGGGCTCACCGTCGCACCCGACGGCGGCGTCTTCTACGTCGGCAAGGGCGCCTGCCCGTCCGGCCCGATCGTCTCGTGGGACGACCCGAACGTGGGGCTGGGCTGCGGCACGATCCACCGCTGGGACCCCGAGGCGGGCGAGACCAAGCTGCTGACCACGCTGGACGTGATGGGCAACCGCGGCAGCGGCAGCGAGCTGGTCAAGAACGAGGAGGGGCTGCTCGGCATCACGCTGGACCCCGACTTCGAGGACAACCACTGGCTCTACGCCTACTGGATGCCGCACGAGTCGATCGACGTCGTGAAGCGGGTGGGCCAGCGCACGGTCTCGCGCTTCACCTATGACGCGGCGGCCGACACGATCGACCAGTCCACCCGCAAGGACCTGCTGCACTGGGAGACGCAGATCCACAGCTGCTGCCACGCGGGCGGCGGCATGGACTTCGACAACGACGGCAACCTGTACATCGGGTCCGGCGACAGCAACTCCTCGGGCGGGTCGAACGGCTACTCCGGCAACAACTGGACACAGGAGTTCGCGGGCCTCTCGTTCCAGGACGCGCGCCGCACGGCCGGCAACACGAACGACCTGAACGGCAAGATCCTGCGGATCCACCCGGAGGACGACGGCACGTTCACCGTCCCCGAGGGCAACCTGTTCCCCGAGGCGGACGACCCGGGTGACAAGACGCGCCCGGAGATCTACGTGATGGGCGTGCGGAACATCTCGCGCCTGGCCTACGACAAGAAGAACGACTGGCTGACGGCTGCCTGGGTGGGGCCGGACGCGGGCGCGCCGGACCCGGAGCTCGGGCCGGCCAAGTACGAGACCGCGACCATCATCACCTCGGCGGGCAACCAGGGCTGGCCCTACTGCATGGGCAACCGGCAGCCCTACCGCGACCGCAGCAACGAGGACGCCACGGTGCTCACGGGCTGGTACGACTGCGACCACCCGAAGAACACCTCGCCCCGCAACACGGGCCTGGTGGACCTGCCGCCCGTGCGCGACAACATGATCTGGTACTCGCCCAGCGGCGGCGGCCCGGTCTTCCCGAAGAACGAGGACGGCATCCCGTCGTACGTCGACGAGGAGGCCACGTACACCCAGCCGTACCTGCGGGGCGGCGGTCAGGCCGTGATGGACGGCCCCACGTACCACCGGTCCGAGGTGGACACCGACAGCGGCGTCGCCTGGCCCGCGTACTGGGACAACAAGTGGTTCATCGGCGACCAGTCGAACGCGAGCAACCGGATCGCCGTCACGGTGAACCCGGACACGGTGGACGAGGCCGGTCCCCCGGTCTTCGCCGAGGACCTGCGCAAGATCATCCAGGGCGGCGCGGGCAACGAGCAGGTGCAGAGCTGGATGGACGCCAAGTTCGGTCCGGACGGCGCCCTGTACCTGCTGGACTACGCGGGCGGCTTCTTCTCCCTGCACCCGAACCAGAAGCTCGTCCGGATCAGCTACAAGGGCGGGGCTCCGACCCCGGTGCCGGCCGCGTCCGGCACGAGCGTGCAGAGCTCCCCGCTGACCGTCGCCTTCACGGGTGACCGCTCGGGCGGCGTCTCGTACGCCTGGGACTTCGGCGACGGGAGCACCTCGACCGAGGCCAACCCGCGGCACACCTACGCCCGCGTGGGCAGCTACGACGCCACGCTGACGGTGACCTACGCCGACGGCGAGACGTCCACGGTCGAGGTCGCGGCCGAGACCACCTGCACCATCCCGGACGACCGGGGCACCGTGTGGTTCGGTGACGACAACACGGGCGTCACCAACGACGACCTGGGTGGCTGCACGATCAACGACCTCGTCCAGGACGAGCGGGAGTGGGACACGAACGGCCGGTTCGTCAACCACGTCACGGCCGTGGCCGACCAGCTCCGGGCCGACAAGGTGATCACCGTCGCCGAGCGCAAGAAGCTGATCAAGGTGGCGCAGTCGTCCGGCATCGGGGCGGAGGGCAGCACCGGCTACCGGTGGCTGTTCGACGGCACGGCCGAGCAGCTCGCGGACTGGCGGCAGGCCCCGGGCGGCAAGTTCGACCTGAAGGACGACGGGTCGATCCTGTCCACCGGCGGGCTCGGCATGCTCTGGCACCCGGGCGAGGAGCTCGGCGACTTCTCGCTGAAGCTGGAGTTCAAGGACGTCGCGCCGGAGGGACGGTTCGCCAACAGCGGCGTCTTCACGCGGTTCCCCGACCCGCGGGTGGCGCGTGACGACCGGCCCGAGTGCGGGCAGGGCACCGACGCCGAGGCCTGGGTGGCGATCTACTGCGGCCACGAGATCCAGCTCTACGACGGCCCCACGGGCGAGGTCCAGAAGACGGGTTCGGTGTACAACTTCGACCCCAACACGCTTCAGGACGCCGGGGTGACCCCGAAGGGCGAGTGGAACACCTACGAGATCCAGGTGGTCGGCCAGCAGTACACGATCATCCGCAACGGCGAGGTGATCAACGAGTTCGAGAACTCACCGGGCAAGGAGTCCTCGCGCGCCGGTGACCCGCCGACCGACCTGCGGCAGTTCCTGCGCGGCTACATCGGTCTGCAGAACCACAGCGACGCGGACGCCATGGAGTTCCGCAACATCCGGGTGCGTGACCTGTGACCGGGCCCGCGGAGACGAGAGGAACACCCATGCGACACAGACTGTCCCGCCTGCTGGCGGTGGCGGCGGTCGGCGCCCTCGTGGCGCTGCCGCTGGCACCGGCCACCGCCGCCGAGACCACCACCATCAAGCCCGTCGCCGACGTCGCGCCGGACCGGGCCGCCACCCAGGCGGCCGACCCGGCCGCCCAGGCCGACCAGGTGCTGAACTTCACCGCGAGCGCGAGCGTCTCGGCGTACAAGTCGGCACCCACGACGGCGGCCGCCGGGCCGACCACCATCGTGTTCGAGAACAGCACGGCGACCGGCAACAACATCGGGATGTCCCACACCCTGACGTTCGACACCGGCACCCCGGGCTACAACCAGGACGTCACCCTGGACATCCTGGCCAACCCCCTGGACGCCAACGGCGGCCGCTACGAGGCCGAGGTCAACCTGACCCCGGGCACGTACCGGTACTTCTGCGCCATCCCGGGGCACAGCACCATGGTGGGCGAGCTCGTGGTCACCGAGGGCGGCGGTGGCGACGACACCACCGCCCCCACGGTCACGGCGGACGTCGCCGGTGACCAGAACGACGAGGGCGCCTACGTCGGCTCAGCGAGCGTGAGCCTCGCGGCCGACGACGGCGACGGCTCGGGCGTCGAGTCCGTCGAGTACGACCTGGACGGCGCCGGGTACACCCCGTACACCGCGCCCGTCGTCCTCGACGAGCCCGGCACCTACATGCTCGAGTACCGGGCCACCGACGCGGCGGGCAACGTCTCCGAGCCGGAGATGCTGCACGTCACCGTCGTCGCCCCCGACGGCGAGGACACCACGCCGCCGGAGGTCACCGCCGAGGTGACCGGCGACCTCGACGCGGACGGCGCCTACGTCGGGTCCGGCACCCTGAACCTCACGGCCAGGGACCCCGGATCGGGTGTGGCGGGCATCGAGTACGACCTCGACGGGGCCGGCTGGGCGGCGTACACCACGCCCGTCGTCGTCGACACCCCGGGCGAGCACACCGTGGCCTACCGGGCCACGGACCGGTCCGGCAACGTCTCGGAGCCGGGTTCGGCCACGTTCACCGTGGTCGAGGCACCCCCGGTCGACGAGACGGCGCCCACCGTCACGACCCAGGTCACCGGCGAGCAGGACGACGACGGCGCGTACATCGCGTCGGCGACGGTCGCGATCCTCGCCGAGGACGCCGGGTCGGGCGTCGAGTCCGTCGAGTACAACCTGGACGGCGACGGCTGGACGGACTACACGGAGCCGGTGGTCGTGGACGTCACCGGCGCCCACGAGGTGGCCTACCGGGCCACGGACGCCGCGGGCAACACATCGGAGCCCGGCAGCGTCGAGCTGGTCGTGGTGGACGGGCAGGACCCGCCGGACACCACGCAGCCGATCGCGTCGGCCCAGGTGGACGGCGACCAGGACGACGAGGGCTTCTACCTCGGGTCCGCGACGGTCACCATCACCGCCCGGGACGACGAGTCGGGGGTGGCGTTCATCGAGTACGCGCTCGACGACACCGCCTTCCGGGAGTACACCGGCGCCGTGGAGGTCACGGAGCCCGGGTCGCACGCGTTCGCGTACCGGGCCACCGACAACGCGGGCAACGTGACCCGGACCGGCACCCTGCGGTTCGACGTCGCCCGCGGCGCGATCGACGCCTGCCCCGTCTCCGACGAGCGTGCCACGGTGATCATCGGCAACAAGGACAGCAAGGTGACCAACTACGACACCGGCAACGGGTGCACGGTCGCCGACCTGGTCGACGCGGACGGCGGGTGGGTCAGCCACACCGCGTTCGTGAGCCACGTGCAGCAGGTCGCCGACCAGCTCGACGACGCCGACGTGCTGACCGCGCAGGAGGTGACGAAGCTGGTCCGGGCCGCCCACCAGTCCGACGTCGGGCGCTAGCACCGGCCCGGCAGGACAGGCACGACCCTTGAGACGGAGCGGACCGTCTGCCCCCGGGCAGGCGGTCCGCTCCGCTGTTCTCCCTGGTGCGCCGAGCCCGTCCTGGGCACACTGGGCGGATGACGTCCACGGCCGGTTGGGCAGTTGTCGGTGTGCCGTCCAGCGCCGCGGCGCACTCCCGCGGGCTGGAGAAGGCCCCGGCCGCCCTGCGCGCGGCCGGGCTGCTCGGCGCCCTACGGGCCGCCGGCGTCGACGTCCGGGACGACGGCGACCTGCCGACCGCGACCTGGCGCGCCCACCGCGCGCCGGGCGAGCCCAACGACGTCGGCCGCGTGATCGACGGCCTGCGCGGCGTGCGGCGGCGCGTCGGCGCGGTCCTGGCCCGCGGCGAGCGGGCCCTCGTGCTCGGCGGGGAGTGCACGGTCGCCCTCGGGGTGGTCGACGCCGTCGCGGAGCGGCACCCCGACGTGGCCCTCGTGTACGTGGACGGCGGCCAGGACCTCCAGCTCCCGCCCGACCACCCCGACGAGCCGATCCTCGACTCGATGGGCGTCGCCCACCTCCTCGACCTGCCCGGCGCCTGGGCCCCGCTCGCCGCGGCCGGCCACCGGCGCCCGCTGCTGAGGGCCGACCGGCTCGTCTACCTCGGGTACTCCGACGACGAGGAGGACGTCCACGGGCTCGTCCCCGCGGTGCGGATCCCCGCCGCGCAGGTGCTCGCCGACCCGGAGGACGCCGCCCGCCGCGCCCTGGCCGCCGTGGGCGGCACCCCGTTCGTGCTGCACCTCGACGTCGACGTGCTCGACTTCCTGACCCTCCCGGTGGCCGACGTGCCGACGTACGGCCGCGGCCTCGTCCCGGCGACGCTGGACCGTGTGCTGCGCGCGCTCGCCGCCGACCCCGGCCTGGTGGCCATGACCTGTGTGGAGGTCAACCCCGACCACGCGGACGAGGCGGGCCTGCGCGGCGTCGTCCGGCTGCTGGCGGGCGCACTCGGCGCCTCCTGATCCCGGGAACGACGGCGCCCCGCCCCTCCGCGAAGGAGGAACGGGGCGCCGGCGATCGGCTCAAGAAGCTCTACCTACTGTCGCCACCGCGTCCTCATCCCCGCCGCCTCGGTGGCCGGGATGATCG
>NZ_JBHWZO010000030.1:0-34802 GCF_042728455.1 Promicromonospora sp. NPDC060204 | reverse complement strand
CTCTGACCCATCTCAGAGCGAAGAAACCCGGGCCTCAAAGGTGAGTGAAGCAGCGGTGGCGGACGGCGGCTCGTCAGGCGGCCGCCAGCTCGACGGCCAGCTCCTCGACCAGGTCGTAGCCCTCCTGCATGCCGCCCTCCATGCCGGAGCCGACGATCATGTCGCGGATCTCCTGGCTGGAGACGATCGTGCGGACCATCAGGGTGGTGCGACCGTCGTGCTCGGTGAGCGTGTAGTGGTTCAGGCTGGGCTCGGAGTCGCCGTCGGGCATCCCCTCGAACACCTCCGTGTGCGTCATGCGCCCGGGGGCCTCGATCTCGGTGTACTCGCCGTGGAACGCGACCTCGGAGCCGTCGTTCGCGGTCATCACGTACCGCCAGGAACCGCCGACGCGCAGGTCGACGGTCGCCTCGGTCACGGTGCCGCGCTGCCCGGCCCACCAGCGCCTGATCAGCTCGGGCTCGGTGAGCACCCGCCACACCTGGTGCCGCGGCGCGTTGAACTCCCGGGTGACCAGGATCTCGGTGTCGGTCGGGAGCGTCAGGACGGCGCTGCCCTTGGTCGTGGTGGTCATGTCAGTCTCCTTGTCCTGTTCCTGCGTCGGTCGGTGGTTGCGTCTCGAGCTCGTCGAGCACGTCGTCCATGAGGTCGAACCGCTCGTTCCAGAGCCGCTCGTAGCGGGAGACCCAGTCGTGGACGGCGCGCAGCGGCGCGCCGTTGACCCGGTACAGGCGGCGGCGCCCGTCGTCGCGCACGTCCACCAGCCCCACCTCCCGCAGCACCCGCAGATGCTTGGACACCTGCGGCTGGGCGAGCCCGAGCAGCGCGACCAGGTCGCCCACCGCGAGCTCACCGCCGGACAGCGCGTCGAGGATCTCGCGACGGCGCGGCTCGGCCACCGCGTTGAACGCGTCGGTCGTGGTCGCTGCTCGTGCCATGGCTCAAACATATACCTATATCGGCATGCGTCAACTTGCGCACACGCGGGACGGTGCTTTCATCGTTCCGCACCTTTCCTTGACGCCCCATTGGCGCGGCATGCACCGTTGTGCCCGGTCGGCCGCGCACGATCTGCCCGGCCGACGTCTTCCAACGAGGTCTGTGAGGGATGTGGCATGACGCTTTCGCGTCGGATGTTTCTCGGTGGAGCGGCCGGTGTGGCCGCGCTCGGACTCACGGGAGCGGGGGTGGCGTCCCCGCAACGGGCGTTCGCCCTCGACCCGGACGGTATGGAGAGCAAGATGCTCTTCGGGGACGCGCAGGCGGGCGCCGCGTCGATCCCCAAGGAGAGCGGCAACGGCAACTACCACTCGTGCCGGATCCCGGCGATCCTGGCGATCCCGGGTACGAGCGTGGTCATCGCGGTCGTCGAGGGCCGGCCGAACCACAATCTCGATGACAGCGGCAACTTCAACCTGCTGATGCGCCGGTCCACAGACCTGGGCCTGACCTGGAGCGTCGCGTCGACGCTCGCGGGGGCCAGCCTCGACTGCTGGGCCAACCCCACCCTGGTGCACGACCGGATCACGGGCCGGCTGTACTGCTTCATGCTGCGCCGCCAGTCCGGCGAGCTTGTGGAGGTCGATCCCAAGCTCTACATCGCGACGTCGGACGACAACGGTGCGACCTGGACCGCTCCGGTGGCGCGGCCCGACCTCGACCGACCGGGAACCGACAACGACTTCATCGGGCCCGGGAACGGGATCCAGCGCGCCGACGGCTCGCTGGTCGTGCCGGCACGCGGCCGGCTGATCATCAAGGAGCCGGGCGGGGACTGGGTCAACCACGACGTTCCCAACGGCCTGTACGTCAACGACAAGGGGGAGCGTCCACACCCCTACGGCGAAGGAACCGTCGCGGAGCGCTCGGACGGACAGCTGATTCTCAACTACCGCGCCACGAACTGGGAGCTTGACCGAGGCTTCCCCATGGCCCGCCGCGTGGCCATCGGCAACCCGGGTGACTGGCAGATGTTCGGCGAGGAGCACTGGCGCACGCAGATCATCGACCCCGGCAGCCATGGCGCGCAGATCTCGCACACGTACAACGGCAACCCGTACCTCATCCACCTCAACTCCAACAGCTCGACACGTGACAACCGCTACGTGATGACGCTGCGCGCGAGCGCCGACGACGGTGAGACCTGGCGTGCCTATCAGCAGCCACTGAGCAAGGACCCTCTGGCCAGCGAAGGGGACCAGGTGGGCAACCTGCGCGAGGGCGGGTATTCCGCGCTGACCTCGACGGGTAGCGGCATCGTCCTGGCACTCGTCGAAGCCCGTAGGGTGCAGGTCGCCAACCCGACACTGCGCAACCTGAACCTTGAATCACCGTGCGCCGTGGTGCTGCGCCGGTTCGACCCGAGCTGGATCATCACGCCGGCGGCCTGACACCCCCAAGGTGTGTTGCTGTGCGTAGACATTGTCGACGCAACGCACACACAGCCGGAGGGGTAACGGAGAGGTAGCAGTGCTCCGTCTCCGTTACCCCTCCGGCCCCGGAGAGCGACCTCCGCGCGGCGCCGCCTCAGCCCCGCACCGGCGCCGTCGACGCCCGGACCATCAGCCGCTGCTCCGCCGTCCGACGGCGGGCGCGGGCGGCCCGCGGCAGAAGGGCGAGCTCCAGCGCCTGCCGCCCCATCTCCTTCATCGGTAGGTGCACCGTCGTCAGCGCGGGCGAGAGGTGGCCGGCCACCGTCACGTCGTCGAACCCGGTCACGGAGACGTCTCCCGGCACCGAGACGCCCCGCTCCCCCAGCACCGACAGCACGCCGACCGCCATGTCGTCGTTGAGCGCGAGGATCGCCGTGACGTCCGGGTGGGCGTCGAGGATCTGCCGGGCGGCGTCCTTGCCGCCGTCGAGCGTGAACGCCGCCTCGACCACGGGCAGGTCCGCGAGCCGCAGGCCGTGCGCGCCGAGCGCCTGCTCGACGCCGGTGAGCCGGTCGGCCATGGTGGCCAGCCGCCGCGACCCGGCCGCGACGGCGATCCGCCGGTGGCCGAGGCCGAGCAGGTGGTCGGCGATGGCCCGGCCGCCCGCGACGTTGGCCGGCACCACGGCGTCGACGCCGAGCAGGGGGTGCCGGCCGATGACGGCGACCCGCCCGCCGGACGCCTCGAAGGCCTGCACCTGCGCCTTCATCTGCGCCTGGACCTCCCGGTCGAGGTGCCCGGAGCCGGCCACGACGATGATCCCCACGCCCGCGCCCGCGAGCGCCCGCAGCTGGGCCACCTCGGCGTGCGGGTCGCGCCCGGTGTGGCAGATCTGGACCATGCGGCCGTGGGCGCCGGCCACCTCCAGCACGCCGCTGGCGATCTCGGCGAAGTACGGGTCGCCGATCTCGTGCACCACGAGCCCGACGGACGGGCTGGCGCCGCTCGCCAGGGAGCGGGCGTGCACGTTCGCGACATAGCCGAGCTCGGCCGCGACCGCGCGTACCCGTTCGGCGAGGGCCTCGGACACTCCGGCGGCCCCGGACAGCGCCCGGGAGGCGGTCGCGATGGACACGCCGGCGTGCTCTGCGACGTCGACCAGGCGGAGCCCGGCGGTGTGCTTGCGCATCGAATCTCCTCGCCACAGGTAAAGCGACAGGTAATGGATGGTGCCAACACCCTTGTCACACAGCGTCCCAGTTCCTAGAGTGCCGTAAGCGGTTACGGAAGCGCTTGCCCACAATGATGTGGACCCACAAGGGAGTGGACCATGAGAGCAACCCGACGCCTGACGGTAGCGGCAATCGCCGCGGCCTCGGCACTGTCCCTGTCCGCCTGTCTGGCGAGCCCGGAGCAGGGCGGTGAGGCCGCCGGCCCCGACGACCCGATCGTCGTCGGCGTCTCGTTGCCCCTGACGGGCGACTTCGCCGAGCCGGGCAAGGGGGTGCAGCGCGGCTACGAGGCCTGGGCCAAGCACATCAACGAGAACGGCGGGCTGCTGGGCCGCCAGGTCGAGCTGGTCATCGTCGACGACCAGTCGAACGCGGACCGCGTCGCCTCGGACTACGAGCGGCTGATCAACCAGGACGGCGTGGACCTGGTCTTCGGGCCGTTCTCGACCCGGCTCGTGGTGCCGGCGGCGCAGGTCGCCCAGGACTACGGCTTCCTGTTCGTGGAGCCGGCGGGCGCCGCGGCGGAGGTCTTCGAGCAGGGCTTCGACAACCTGTTCTACGCGGCGCCGGCCATCGCCGACGACCACTACGACCACCTGTCCGAGTACATCCTGGCCCTGCCGGAGGACGAGCGGCCGAAGACGATCGCCGTGGCCTCGATGGACGACCCGTTCGCCCAGGGCACCGCGTACGGACTGCGCGACCAGCTCGCGGAGGCCGGCATCGAGGTGGTGGTCGACGAGGTGTACCCGCCGAACACCACCGACTTCAGCGGCATCGCGGCGAAGATCGCGGACTCGAAGGCGGACCTGCTGATCGTGGGGTCGCAGTACCAGGACGGCGTGAACCTCGTGGTCGCGCTGCAGCAGCAGGACTACCAGCCGCAGATGGCGGCGATCTCCGGCGCGCCGACGAACGCGGAGTTCCCGGCGGCGATCGGCGACAAGACCGAGGGCATCCTCGCACCCACCGGGTACACGCCGACGGCGCCCTACCCGTCCAACGAGGAGTTCGTCGAGTTCTACACCGCGGAGCACGACGCCCCGCCGGCCGAGGACGAGGCGAACGCCTGGACCACGGGCCAGGTCGTCGCGGCGGCGGTCGAGGCCGTGGGCTGCGCCGACCCGAGCCCGGAGTGCCAGGAGCAGCTGATCGGGTGGCTCCACGAGAACGAGGTGGAGACCGTCGTCGGCGCGCTGAGCTGGGACGCGCAGGGGCGGCCGCAGAGCGCGCACCTGATCCAGCAGTACGTGGACGGCGAGATCAAGATCGTGCTGCCCGAAGACGTCAAGGAAGCCGACCTCGTCCACCCGAAGCCCGCGTGGTGACCCGATGACCGGTGCCCTGCTCGCGCAGAGCCTGGTGCTCGGCGTCCTCCTGGGCGGGCTCTACGCCCTCCTGGCCGCCGGCCTGACCCTGTACTTCGGCGTGATGCGCGTGGTCATGATCGCCCACTCGGCGTTCCTGATCCTGGCCGCCTACCTCGCCTGGTACTTCCACGAGCGCACGGGCATCGACCCGCTCCTGTCCCTGGTCGTCACGGTGCCGCTGTTCTTCGTGGTCGGGTACGGGATGCAGCGGTTCCTGGTGTCCCGGCTGCGGCCCATCACGCTGACCACCATGTCGGTGCTGCTCACGTTCGCGGTCGCGCTGACGATCGAGGGGCTGCTCGGGTTCGTCTGGACCGGCACGCAGCGCCGCATCCAGCTCGGCTACTCGGGCACGAGCATCGAGGTGGCGGGCGTCAGCATCGCCGTCGTGAAGCTCATCGCGTTCGGCCTGGCCGCACTGTCGCTGGGCGCGCTGTACCTGATCCTGCGCCGGACGTCGTTCGGCCGGGCGCTGCGGGCCACCACCCAGCACCCGGAGGCCGCGCGGCTGATCGGCATCGACACCGACCGCGTGGCCGGGCTCGGCTTCGGGCTCGGGCTGGCCACGGCGGCGATCGGCGGGACCGCGCTGGCCCTGGACTACACGATCTACCCGTCGCTGCACTGGCACTGGATCGGGCCGCTCATGGCGATCATCGTCGTCGGCGGGCTGGGCAGCATCCCCGGCGCCGCCATCGCGGCCCTGCTGCTCGGCGTCGCCGCGAGCCTGCTGCAGGTGCCGCTCGGCACCACCTGGGCGCAGACGGTGTTCTACCTGGCCCTGTTCGTGACCCTCATGATCCGCCCGCAGGGATTCTTCGGAGGTCGCCTTGCCCAACGCTTCTAGCGGTACCAGAGCCTCCGGCCCGACGACGTCCGGCCCGACGACGGCGCGCGCGGTCCGGATCGCCGCCCTGCTCGCCCTCGTGGTGGTCGTGCTCCTGTTCCCGTCGCTGGCCCCCGACCCGTTCATCCTGTCCGTGGGCGTGGTGATCCTGAGCTACGCCGTGCTAGCAACCTCGTGGAACCTGGTCGGCGGCTTCACCGGCTACATCTCGCTCGGCCACGCCGCCTACTCGGGCCTCGGCGGGTACGCCACGGCCCTGCTGATCCTGCGGTCCGGGCTGAACCCGTGGCTCGCGCTCGTGGTCGGGGCCCTGATCGTGGCCCTGATCGCGATCCCCGTCGGCATCGCGTCGCTGCGGGTGCGCGGCGCCTCGTTCGTGATCGTGTCGATCGCCCTGGTGCTCATCCTGCAGCTCACGTTCCAGAGCTGGCACACGTTCACCGGCGGCTCGGGCGGGCTGCGCGTGCCCCGGCCGTTCGGCCCGGACGTGCTGCGGCCCGAGCAGCACGAGCGGTTCTTCTACCTGCACGCCGTGCTGCTGGCGCTGGCCCTGCTGACCTGGTGGGCCATCGAGCGCTCCCGGCTCGGCGCCGGGCTCAAGGCCATCCGCGAGGACGAGGACAAGGCGCAGGCCCTCGGCGTGCCCACGTTCGCGTACAAGCTCACCGCCCTGGTGACCAGCGCCTTCTTCACCGCGCTGGGCGGCGGCCTGTACGCGCTGTGGTTCGGCTACCTCGACCCGATCTTCCAGTTCTCGATCCTGGTCGGTACCTACATGGTGCTCATGGCGCTGCTCGGCGGGGTGCGCAGCCTGTTCGGCCCGCTGCTCGGCGCCGTCGTCGTCGGGTACGCGGTCGAGGTGTTCAAGTCGCAGTACGGCGACACGCAGTTCCACCTGGTCGCCACGGGCATCCTGCTCGGCCTGGTCGTCCTGTTCATGCCCGACGGCGTCATCCCGGCCCTGACCTCGTTCCTGAACCGGCGCCGCCGCGCGGCGTCGATCCGCGAGGTGAGCGCCGAGGAGCTCGCCCGGCAGCGCGAGGACGAGCAACGCGGCGACAAGCAACCAGAGGAGGCGAACCGATGAGCACCGGTTCCGTGCGCACCGCATCCGTGAGCGCCGAGGGCCTGACCAAGTCGTTCGGCGGCGTCCGCGCCGTCGACGGCGCCTCCGTGGCGTTCCACGACGGTCAGATCAACGCTCTGATCGGGCCCAACGGCTCCGGCAAGACGACGTTCTTCAACTGCGTCACCGGCATGATCAAGCCGGACGCCGGGACGGTGGCCTACCGCGACCGCGACATCACCGGGCTCGCGCCGCACCGGATCGCCCGGTCCGGGATCGGCCGCAGCTTCCAGCTCTGCCGCGTCTTCCCGCGGCTCACGGTGCTGGAGAACGTGTTGGTCGCGGTGCAGCCGCACGGCCTGCTGGAGCGGCTGCGCGGCATGCGCAACCCGGACGACGTCGCCCGGGCCCGCGAGCTGCTGGCCCGCGTCGGCATCGACCACCTGGAGCACGCCGAGGCGCGCGACATCTCCTACGGCCAGCAGAAGCTGCTGGAGCTGGCTGGCGTGCTCATGGGCGACCCGCACACGATCATGCTCGACGAGCCGGCCGGCGGCGTGAACCCCGCGCTCGTGGACCGCATCGCCGACCTGGTGCGCGAGCTCAACGCCGAGGGCCGCACCTTCATCATCGTCGAGCACAACATGGAGCTGGTCATGGGCCTGAGCGACCACGTGGTGGTGTTCGACCGGGGTCGGCCGATCGCGCAGGGCACCCCCGCCGTCGTGCAGGACGACCCCCTGGTCCTGGAGGCCTACCTTGGCGTCTGAACTCGCACCCCAGGCGGCGGCCGGACCGGCCGCCCGACCCGGCCCCGCGGCCGAAACCCTGCTGCGCCTGACCGACGTGCAGGCCGGCTACGGCCGCGCCGCCCTCGTCCTGCGCGGGCTGTCCGTGACGGTCGCGCCCGGCAGCGTGGTCTGCCTCGTGGGCCCCAACGGCGCCGGCAAGTCGACGGTGCTCAAGGTCGCGAGCGGCCTGCTCAAGCCGCGCGCCGGTCAGGTCGTGGTCGACGGCGTGGACGTCACCGGGCGCACTCCACAGCAGCTCCTGGCCGCCGGGCTGTCGCACGTGCCGCAGGGGCACAGCGTCTTCCCCGAGATGACGGTGGCCGAGAACGTGCTGCTCGGCGCCTACACCGTGCGCGACCGGTCCGAGGTCGAGGCCCGCACGGACTTCGTGACGGAGCTGTTCCCGCTGGTCGGCGAGCGCTGGTCCGCGCTGGCGGGCGCGCTGTCGGGCGGGCAGCAGAAGCAGGTCGAGTTCGCCCGCTCGCTCATGGTGCGGCCCAAGGTGGTGCTGCTGGACGAGCCGTCGATGGGGCTGGACCCCAAGGCGACTGCGGTCGTGTTCGAGCAGGTGCAGCGCATGCGCGACGCCGGCACGGCCGTGCTGCTCGTGGAGCAGAACGCGCGGCGGGCGCTGGAGTCGGCCGACGTCGGCTGCGTGCTCGACCTGGGCCGCGTGCACATCACGGGCCCCGCCCCCGACCTCCTCGCGGACCCCCGCCTGGCCCAGCTCTACCTGGGCGGCCGCCCAAGGGAGGTCTCGTAAAACCCACCCCCTCCCGTTGAGTGCTGGGTATTTGTTGCTCCGGGCCGCGTTCGGCCGCAGATACCCAGCACTCAACGAGGTGGGCTGACTGTTGGCTGTTCAAAGGAGAACTGTCATGTCACTCAGAACCAGGCTTGGGAACTCGCTCGGCGGTGCCGGGCAGGTGGTGCTCGGCCTCGCGATCCTTGCCGCGCTGCTTGCCGGGCTGCACCTCGCGCCGGCCACGTCAGGGGCGCCCGCATCGTCCGGCGGGGCCGTGTCCGGTCCGACGGCGCAGGGCGGCGGGCCACCGTCGTCCGCGGGCCGCCAGGATCCCTACCAGGACAAGGTGGCCGACTACGGCGTCTGCCGCGGCACCGACCCGGCCTGCTACAACGACTGGGACCTGCCGCGCACCACCGACGGGCGGGTGCGCGTGCTGGTCTTCACCGCGACCGGCGTCTCGCGGCACGCCCACCTGGGGCCGCTGCTGCCCGCCGGGATGAACCCGCCGCTCACCTCGGCGCACGTCGCGCAGAACGCCGTGATCCGGTGGGGGCAGGAGTACGGGTTCGAGGTGGACTGGACCGAGGACGTGCGCCAGCTCGACGCCCCGGCCAAGCTCGCGCCGTACGACGCCGTGGTGTTCCTCAGCAACTCCCGCACCATGCTCGACGACGCGTCCCAGACGGCCCTGTTGCAGTACGTCCGCTCGGGCGGTGGGTTCGTGGCCGTGCACAACACGCTCGGCGCGATGTACCACTGGCCGTGGTTCCAGGGGCTGCTCGGCGGCGCCAACTTCTACGACCACGGACCGCACCGCGACGGGCAGGTGCTCACCGTCGACCGCCGCGACGCCTCCACCAAGGACCTGCCGCGCCGGTGGGACTTCCGCGACGAGTGGTACAACCTCGAACCGTTCCCCACGGGCGTGCGCTTCCTCGCCGAGGTCGACACGGACACGATCGGCTCCGGCACCGGCTTCAACGGGCACCCCGGGCACGCGGGCGAGCACCCCGTCTCCTGGTGCCAGTACTACGACGGCGGTCGCGCGTGGGTCACCTCGCTGGGCCACGACCCGGCCGCGTGGACCGCTGACTCGACGCTGCCCGGCGCCGACTCGTTCAAGACCCACGTGGTGGGCGGCATCCTCAGCGCGGCCGGCGAGCAGCCCTTCTGTCGGTAGGTCCGGCCCGTCGATCACGGCATCACGCAGCACCCGCAACGCACAGCGCTCCGCAATGACGACGACGACATTCAGGAGGCACCATGCGCACCAGACAAAGATGGCGGTCAGCGGTGGCCGCGGTGGCGATCACCGCTACCGCCCTGGCCGGGCTGACGACGGCGACGCTGGCCACGGCGGCGCTGGCAACGGCGGCGGCTCCCGCCACTGACGCCGCGGCCGCGGCCCCGGTCGGGGACCCGATCGAGGACCCGGCCCCCGAGGAGAAGCAGTCGACGATCGGCCTGGTCCTGGAGGAGTACGCACAGTTCCCGAAGACGGAGCCCATCCCGGCGCCCGTCGACCGGCGGCTGATGCGGCACGCGCGCATCAACGGCATCGGGGAGCTGCCGGACGGCTCGGGCCGCACGTACGTCCCGGACCTGAACGGCCCGCTGTACTTCGTGCGCGACGGCGAGCCGCGCGTGTACCTGGACGTGGCCGCGCGGTTCGCGCCGGAGTTCTTCTCCGGGCGCGGCATGGGCAGCGGGTTCGGGTTCGCGGCGTTCCACCCGGACTTCGAGCACAACGGCACCTTCTACACGGTGCACAGCGAGCGCCCCGGCAACGCCGGGCCGCCGTCCGACCCCACGACCTACCCGGCGCAGACGCCGACGTTCCTGCACGCGGTGGTCACGGAGTGGGTGGCGGACGACCCGGACGCCGACGTGTTCTCCGGGACGAGCCGCGAGGTGATGCGCCTGGGCTTCGCGGGTCAGGTGCACGCGATCCAGCAGATCGACTTCAACCCCACCGCCGAACCCGGCGACGAGGACTACGGCCTCCTGTACCTCGCGGTGGGCGACGGCGGCATCGGCGTCGGGACGGGCGTGCCGCAGCAGCGGGGCACGCCCGCAGGCAAGATCCTGCGCATCGACCCGGCGGGCACGAACGGGCCGGGCGGCGCGTACGGCATCCCGGCGTCGAACCCGTTCGTGGACGAGCCGGGCACGCTCGGCGAGATCTACGCGATCGGCATGCGCGACCCGCACCGGTTCAGCTGGGACACGAAGACGGGCCGCATGTTCCTGGGGCACATCGGCGAGCACGCGATCGAGGCCGTGTACGACGTCGAGGCGGGCGACAACTTCGGCTGGGGCAACCGGGAGGGCAGGTACGTCTTCGACGCCGCCGACCGCTGCAACCTGTACCCGCTGCCGGAGAACGACGACGAGCTCGGCTTCACCTATCCCGTGGTGGCGTACGACCACGACCCGCCGCCCGGCTGGTCGTGCACGGCCGACAGCGGGTACGCGATCAGCGGCGGCTTCGTCTACCGCGGGCGCGACCTGCCGGCACTGAACGGCAAGTACCTGTTCACGGACCTGGTCGAGGGTCGGGTGTTCTACGCCAAGGAGTCGCAGATGCGGCGCGGCCGCGACGAGGCGCAGATGTACGAGCTGGCCCTGTACGACACCGACGGCACCCGCAAGCGGATGCCCGACTTCACGGGCGACGAGCGGGCCGACCTGCGCATGGGCCGCGACGCGTCGGGCGACCTGTACCTGGTGGCCAAGGCGAACGGCAAGATCTGGAAGATCGTGGACACCGTGCACGCGCCGGTGCCCAAGGACGTGCCGCGCTCGCTGGAGCAGAACTCGGTGAGCTTCTACGACTTCGAGCACCCGTTCCAGCAGGACGGCGCCGTCGAGATCGACCGCGGCCTGTCGCGCACCTACCTCAACCTCATCAACGGCGGGGAGGGCATGCGGGTGGCGGACGGCGCCTACCCGGGCAGCAACAACTCGATCCAGCTCGGCCAGATCAACCCGCTGACGGCGGGCAACGACGACTGGAAGGCGGGCGTCTACAACGCGAACGGGGTCAGCACCCTGTCGGCGTTCAACGGGGTGGACGGGGCGACGGTCATGGGCTGGGTCAAGATGACCGGCCAGAACCCGAGCCCGAACACCACCACCGCGAACCCGGACGACTACTACAACGCCGTGGGCCTGGCGGGCCTGCTCAGCGGCGACTCCGACGGGCACGGCGTGCGCGCCCTGCTGGAGATCATCCAGGTGGACGGCGAGTTGCGGCTGGTCGCGCTGGGCCGGCGGCTCGACGGCGGCGCGTCGCAGACGTTCGCCGCGAGCGAGGACTGGCGCACCCTGCTGCCGCAGGACGAGTGGGTGCACCTGGCCGCGACGTTCGACTACACGACCGGGAAGATGGCGCTCTACCGCAACGGCGAGCGGGTGCCCGGCTTCTACGTGGTGGACGGCGACCCGTGGCAGGTGGACGGCACCGGCACGTCGGCCACGACGCCGCGGGGCATCAAGATCGGCGGCAGCTTCCCGCAGGACACGCAGGAGCGGAACCCCTGCAACTGCCGCATGGACACGATCCAGCTCCTGGACCGCGCGATCACGCCGAGGGAGGTCGCGGCCCAGTACCGCCTCATGACCCGCTGACCCCGCCCCGCGACATCGTTGAGTGCTGGCTATCTGCGGGTTTCCGGTCCGGAAGCCCGCAGATAGCCAGCACTCAGCGGTTCGGGGGGCGGGGGTGGATAGCATGTGCGGCATGGCTGCCGAGAAAGCGCTTACCGCCCCGATCCGCATCGACAGCACCAAGCCCGCACGGTCGATCCTGCGACTGCTCGCCCGGCGCCCCGGCCGCATGACCGTGGCCGTCGCGGCGTTCACCGTCAAGGAGATCCCGATGTGGTTCCTGCCGGTGGTCACGGCAGCCGTCATCGACATCGTGGCCACCGGCGGCGAGGTGCGCGACGTGCTGGTCTGGTTCGCCGTCGCCGCCGTCCTGCTGCTGCAGAACTTCCCCAACCACCTGGTCTACACGCGCAGCTTCATGACGGTGGTGCGCGACACCGGCGCCGGGCTGCGCAACGCGCTCGCCGCCCGGCTGCAGAGCCTGTCGATCGGGTACCACTCGCGCGCCAGCTCGTCGGTGGTGCAGTCCAAGGTGGTGCGCGACGTCGAGAACATCGAGACGATGCTCCAGCAGGTCACCCATCCCCTGCTCTCCTCGCTCATGGTGCTGGTGGGCGCCGTGACGATGACGGCCCTGAAGGTGCCGCAGTTCCTCCCCGTCTACCTGCTGGCCGTGCCGCTTGCTCTCGGGCTGCGCTGGTTCACGGCGCGGCGCTCACGGGACCGCAACGAACGGTTCCGGCGGGAGGTTGAGGGCTTCGCCTCGCGCGTGGGCGAGATGGCCTCGCTCATCCCGATCACCCGGGCCCACGGCCTGGAGCAGACGGCGGTCACACGCCTGGCCGCCGGTGCCGACGGCGTCCGCCGCGCGGGCCTGCACCTCGACATGCTCAACGGCCGCGTCGCGTCGCTCTCCTGGGTGACCATGCAGCTGCTGGGTGTCACGTGCCTCGCGCTCGCCGCCGTCTTCTCGCTGACCGGGCTGCTGCCGGTCACGGCCGGCGAGGTGGTGCTGCTCTCCAGCTACTTCACGCTGCTCACGCAGGGGCTCACCCAGCTCCTCATGCTCCTGCCGGTCACGGCGCGCGGCATGGAGTCGGTGCGCTCGATCGCCGAGGTGCTGGAGGAGCCCGACCTGGAGGAGAACGAGGGCCGCCGCACCGTGGACGCCGTGGCCGGCGAGCTCACGCTCGACCACGTGCACCACCGCTACCCCGGCGCCGACGAGGACGCCCTGGACGACGTGACCCTCACGATCCCCGCCGGCCAGACGGTGGCCTTCGTGGGCTCGTCCGGCTCGGGCAAGTCGACGCTGCTCAACCTGGTGCTGGGCTTCATCCGGCCGACGTCGGGCCGCGTGCTCGTGGACGGCGTCGACGCCCAGGAGCTGGATCTGCGCGCGGTGCGCCGCCATGTCTCGGTGGTGCCGCAGGAGTCGGTGCTCTTCGAGGGCACCATCCGCGACAACGTCACCTACGGCCTGCCGGACGCCTCGGACGACGTCGTGCGCGCCGCGCTGCGGGACGCCAACGCGCTGGAGTTCGTACAGGCGCAGCCGGACGGCTGGGACACCGTGGTGGGCGAGCGCGGGGCGCGGCTGTCGGGCGGGCAGCGGCAGCGCATCGCGATCGCCCGCGCGCTGGTCCGCGACCCCCGCGTGCTGCTGCTGGACGAGGCGACCAGCGCGCTGGACACCGAGTCGGAGACCCTGGTCAAGGAGGCCCTGGGCCGCCTCATGCGCGGGCGGACGACGCTGGTCGTCGCGCACCGGCTGTCCACGATCCGCCAGGCCGACCGGATCGTCGTGCTGGAGCACTGCCGGATCGTCGAGCAGGGCACGCACGACCACCTGGTCGCCCACGGCGGCCGCTACGCGACGCTCCACGAGACCCAGGCAGGCTGACCCTCTTTCTCGCCGAGTCAGCGACTTGGTCGGACACACCCACTGACTCGGCTCATGGGCGACGCCGAGTCAGTGGGCTGGTCGGACCCAGCCACTGACTCGGCACCCGGCCACGGTCACGCCGCCGTCGTCAGCGAGCCCGGGCCCGGCACCACCGAGACGTCCTCGGGCGGCAGCTCCCGGCCGTCCTCGGTCAGGAAGGCGACCCGGACGGGCTGCTGCGTGGCCTCCTCGACGTACACGACCGACGGCCCGAAGCCCGAGGGCCGGTGCTCGTCGCCCCACGCCGCGAACGCCGCCAGGACGGTCTTGAGCTCAGCCCCGGCCTCGGTGAGCACGTACTCGTCACGCTGCCGCTGGCCCGCGTCGCGGTACGGCCGGCGCTCCAGCACGCCGCCCTCGACCAGGGTCTCTAGCCGGGCGGTGAGGACGTCGGGCGCGATGCCAAGACGTGCGCGGAAGTCGGCGAACCGCGTGTAGCCGAAGAAGGCCTCGCGGACCACGAGCAGGGTCCACTTCTCCCCCAGGACCTCCAGGCTCCGGGCCACGGAGCAGCGTGCGTTGCGTTCGCGGGGCGTTGTGCTCATACACACATCCTATCTAGGTTGTCTTTTCCAATCCAGGTGCTAAGTTGTGAATCCCAACTCAGATTGGAACCTCGATGACTTTCACCTGGGCGGCACGCGGGAGCCGCTGGGCGGCGGCGGCCGCGGTGGCCCTCGCGCTCTGGGCGTCGGCGGCACCGACGCTGATCTACCCCGTCTACGCGGCGCAGTGGCACCTCACCACGGCGGTCACCACCACGGTCTTCGCGGCCTACCCCGTCGCCCTGATCGCGACGCTCCTCCTGCTCGGCGGCCTCGCGGAGACCGTGGGCAACCGCGGCGCGATCCTCGCGGGCCTCGGCTTCCTGGGCCTCGGCGCCCTCACCTTCCTGCTCGCGCCGAACCTGGCGCTGCTGCTCGTGGGCCGGGCGCTCATGGGCGTCGGGGTGGGGCTCAGCCTCGGTCCGGCCACGAGCGTGATCGCGGCCTCCGGGTCGGACGACGCCCGCGACCGCACCGGCGCGACCACCGCCGCGGCGTCCGCCGTAGGGCTGATCACGGCGCTGCTCGTGGGCGGCGCGACCGTGCAGTTCAGCCCCAGCCCCCTGCACGCGGGCTACGGGGTGCTGCTCGCCGGCGTCGTCGTCGCCGTGGTGGCCGCGTGGTACCTGCCGCGCCGACTGCGTGCGGGGGCGCGCCGCTGGCGGCCGCGTCCGCTGGCCGTGCCGCGACACCGGCGGCCGTTCGTGGCGGGCGCGCTCGGGGTCTCGGCCGCCTACGCGCTCGGCGCGATCTTCCTCGGCATCGGGGCGCAGTTCGCGCGGGACACCGTGCACTCCGACGACGCCTTCGTCAACGGCGTGGTCCTCGCGATCTCCGCCGCCGCCATCGGCGTGGTCGCCCTGCTCGCCGGGCGGCTGCGCGCACCGACCGCGCTCCGGCTCGGTGCCGTCGCCGCGCTGGTCGCGCAGAGCCTGATGCTCGTCGCGGGCGCCACCCACTCGATGACCGCGCTGGTCCTGTACTCCCTGATCGGCGGCGCCGGCTACAGCCTGCTGTTCTCCGGCGGCGTCACCCTGGTCACCCGCAGCGCACCCGCCGAGCACCGCGCCGCGACGACGTCGTCGGCCTACCTGGTCGCCTACCTCGTGCAGGCGGGCACGGCCCTCGCCGTCGGCCGGCTGGCCACCGCGCACGGGCTGCAGACGGCGCTCGTCGTGGGCAGCGCGACCGTCATCGCGTTCGCGCTGGCCGCCGTGCTCACCGTCCGCGCCCGGGCCGCGGCGCCGGCCGCTCCCACCGCACCCCTCGACACCGCACCCCTCGACACCGCTTCTCTCGACACCGCACCGCACCACCTCATGAAAGCGAGCTCGTGATGACTGACCTGAAGAACGCCGTGGTCCTGATCACCGGCGCGAACGGCGGCCTCGGCCGCGCGTTCGTGGCGGAGGCCCTCCTGCGGGGCGCCGCCAAGGTGTACGCCAGCGCCCGTACGCCGCGGGAGTGGACCGACCCCCGCGTGGTGCCGCTACCCCTGGACATCAACGACCCCGGGTCGATCGCGGCCGCGGCCGAGCTGGCCGGGGACACGACGGTGCTGATCAACAACGCCGGGATCTCCGACCGCGGGCGGCCGGTGCTGACCACGGCGCTCGACGACATCCGCGCGGTGTTCGAGACCAACGTGTTCGCCCAGCTCGGCGTCACGCAGGCGTTCGCCCCGGTGCTGGCGCGCAACGGTGGCGGCGCGATCATCAACATGCACTCGGCGCTGAGCTGGTTCGCCATGGGCACGTACTCGGCGACCAAGGCGGCGTTCTGGTCCTACAGCAACGCGCTGCGCGTGGAGCTCCTGGAGCAGAGCACGCAGGTGCTCGGCGCGCACCTCGGCTACACGGACACCCCCATGACCGAGCGGCTCGACGTGCCGAAGGAGGACCCGCGCGACATCGTGGCGGCGATCCTCGACGGGCTGGAGGCCGGTGAGCCCGAGGTGCTGGCCGACGACACCAGCCGCCGGGTCAAGGCGGCCCTGTCCGGCCCGCTGAGCGACCTCTACCCGCAGCTCCAGACCGCGTGAGGGAAGCGCCTAGGACGGCGGGAAGGTGACCGTCGCGGACAGACCGCCGTCCGGGCGGGCGGCCAGCGCCAGCTCCGCTCCGTGCGCCCGGGCGATCGACGCGACGATCGACAGCCCGAGCCCGCTGCCGGCGGCGCGGTCGGGACGGCGCGTCCGGGCGTCGGCGCGCACGAACGGTTCGGCCAGGGTCGCGACGACCGCCGGATCGAGCGGCGCCCCGGTGTTCTCCACCACGAGCGTCGGACGACGGCGGTCGTCCAGCCGCGTGCCGACCCGGACCCGGCCGCCGGCGGGGAGGTTGTGGCGCACGGCGTTGCCGAGCAGGTTGCCCGCGAGCTGGCCGAGCAGCACCCGGTTGCCGTGGACCGCTGCCGCGTCGAGCGTCAGGACCAGCTCCGGGGCGCCGTCCCCGGCCGACGGCGCAGCACCTCCCGCCGGGTCGGGCCCGCCTCCTGCCGAGTCCGGCGCATCCAGCTCCGGCAACGCTTGGACCGCCTCGCGGATGACGTCGGCCAGGTCGACGGGCTCGGCCCGGAGGCTGTCGTGATCGAGCCGGGCGAGCTGCAGCAGGGACTCGACCATCGCGATCGAGCGCTCGTTGGTCTCGTACAGCCGGCTCAGCAGACGGTCCACGTCGCGGCCCACGGGATCCGCCTGCGCCACCTCCAGCAGCGCCTTGACCACGGTGTTGGGCGTGCGCAGCTCGTGCGAGGCGTTGGCGGTGAACCGCCGCTGCTCCTCGAAGGAGCGTTCCAGCCGGGTGAGCATCATGTCGAAGGTGTCGGCGAGCCGGCGCAGCTCGTCGTCCGGCCCTTCCAGGGCGATCCGGTGGTCGAGGGCGCCGTCCGCGGCGAGCGCCGCGGCCTCGCTGATCCGGTCGAGGGGGCGGAGCATCCGGCCCGCCAGGATCCAGCCGCCGACCAGGCCGACGAGCGCGAGGAAGCCGACTGCCGCCGCCGACAGCGGGACGGCGACATCGAGGAGGTCCGAGCGGCTGGGCGCGAAGCCCCCGCCGTCCTGGACCATGAGGTTCTCGTCGGGCACGTACCGCAGCACCAGCAGGAGCGCGGCGAACAGGGCCGTGCCCGCCAGCACGAGGAACCCCGCGTAGCTCAGCGTGAGCCGCAGGCGCACCGACAGCCCGGCGCGGCGCTGCCCGACGGCGGAGGCGGTCACGGTTCCCCGAACCGGTACCCGACGCCAGGCACCGTGTGGATCAGCCAGGGGTCGCCCAGGCGCTTGCGCAGCGTCGAGATGGTGATGCGCACGGCGTTCGTGAACGGGTCGGCGTTCTCGTCCCAGGCGCGGTCGAGCAGCTCCTCGGCGCTGACGACACCGCCGCCGGCGTCCATCAGCACCTGCACCACGGCGAACTGCTTGCGGGTGAGCGCGATGTACCGGCCGTCGCGGTAGACCTCGCGGCGGTAGGGGTCCAGCCGCACGGGACCGAGCTCGAGCACGGGCGGGGTGGTCGCCTCCGGCCGGCGGGCCAGGGCGCGCAGCCGCAGCACCAGCTCGCGCATCGCGAACGGCTTGGTCAGGTAGTCGTCGGCGCCGAGCTCGAAGCCGCTGACCTTGTCGGTGAGCTCGCCGGCCGCGGTCAGCATGATGATCCGGACCGCGGGGTGCTCCGCGACGACCCGGCGGGCCACCTCGTCCCCGTGCACCACGGGGACGTCCCGGTCGAGCACCACGGCGTCGTAGGGGTTGGCGGCCACCAGGTCGAGCGCGGCCGCGCCGTCGTTCGCGACGTCGGCGGCGATCGCCTCCAGCCGGAGCCCGTCCCGGATCGCCTCGGCGAGGTAGGGCTCGTCCTCCACCACCAAGACGCGCATGTCAGCACACGCTACCGGCGGGCACATATCCGGGGCGTATCCAAAAGCGAAGACGCCCCGGCAACGTCGGCCCCGGTGGGCTGGGCACATGACTCGATACGAACTGGCCCACCCGCCGGCGCACGTCGGCCGCCCGGCCCGGCACGTCCCCCGACCGCGGCGCACCCGCCGGCCGATGGCGTTCACCCTCGTGGTGGCCGCCGTGGTGCTCACCGCGGTGTTCGGCGTCTATCCCCTGCTCGACCGCGGCGACGCGCCCGTCGTGCAGGGCATCGACCAGGTGCTCGACCGGGGCCTGCCCGGTTCGGCGGGCGACGCCGGGTCGACCGGCGTGGCCGGCGGCGACATCCCGGACGGCGCGGCGACGCTCGACGACGACCTCCCGGCGATCACCAACCTCGACGCCGATCTCGCCGCCGCCGTCCGCGAGGCCGCCGCCGACGCCGCGGACGACGGCATCGACTTCTGGGTCACGAGCGGCTGGCGCAGCCCCGCATACCAGCAGCGGCTGCTCGACGACGCCGTCGCGGAGTACGGCAGCCTGGAGGCCGCGCGCGAGCGGGTCAGCACGCCCGAGCTGTCCGAGCACGTGAGCGGCAAGGCCATCGACATCGGCCCGACCGAGGGCGCCTACTGGCTCATCCAGCACGGCACCGAGTACGGGCTGTGCCAGGTCTACTCCAACGAGATCTGGCACTTCGAGCTGCTGACCGGGCCCGGCGGCGCGTGCCCCGCGCTGCTGGAGAACGCCGGCGGCTGAGGCCGCGCGCGCGGAGCCGCGCCCGCTCAGGTCTGCGAGGCCCGGGCCAGCCGCCCGCGCGCACCCGCGTCGGTGAGCGTCCCGACGTCGTCCACCCACTGCTCGACGCCGCCCCGGTGCGGCAGCGCCCGCACCTCCGGGTCGGCGACGGCGGCGCGCAGCACGCCCGCCACGTCGCGCAGGCCCGTGAACGGCCGGTCGTAGAAGTCCTGGCACACCGGGCCGTCCAGCGCGGGCAGGCCCACGGCACGCTGCCGCGCGTGCAGCGCCTCGCACGCGGCGCGCAGGGCGGCATCGCGCTCGTGCCAGGTCCCGGCCGCGAGCGCCCGGGCCAGCTCGCCGCCGACCGAGGACGCCACGGGCAGCCGCCCGAACAGCGTGCCCGCCCACTTGGGGTACGGCGGCCAGTGCCGCTCCAGGAGGAAGCCGAGCCGGACCAGGGCGGTGACCAGGCGTGCCGCGAGGAGCCGGGAGCCGAGGTCGTCGCCGCGCTGCCCGGTGCGCCCCACGAACGGCAGCTCCTGCTCGACGCGCGTCCACTCGGCGGCCAGCACGTGCAGCCAGACGTCGTGCGGGTACCACGCGAGCCGCTCGCGCAGCGCGGTGAGCTCCCCCGGCGCGTCCTCGAACACCGGTCCCGCCGTCACCTCCAGCACGGCCTGCCCCGTCAGCGACAGCCAGTCGGTGGCGCCGAGGTCGCCGCCGAGATCGCCGCCGAGGTCGAGCCCCGTGCGCGACCGGACGAGGTCGACGGGCGCGGCCACCTCGACCCGGTGCCGGACGACCGGGTCCCAGGTGACGGGGAAGGCCGTGGGCAGATCCTGGTACGACGCCGGGAGGGACACGGCGAGCACCTCGTCGACCTCGCGGACCCGCTCTGCCGGGACCAGGAGGGTCAGTCGAAGGCCCCAGTCGTGGTCGCGCGAGGTGTCGTCGTCCAGACCCAGCACGTCCGAGCCGGAGCCGAGCCGGGCGGCCGCACGCGGCACGTCCGGCAGCTTCCGGTCCAGGATCGGGCGGACGACGTCGGCCCAGTACGCACGGGCGAGCTCGGTTCCGGACATGCGGTCAACCTAGGAGCCGCGACGAGGCGGGTCCAGGTGAATCCCGCCCGCCCCTGTTCCCGCCCCCGTGGCGCCCGCCCCGTTCCCACCCCTCGTCGGATCCGCCCCTGTTCCCGCCCGTTGCGCCTGGGCGGCACCCCGGACCGGTCGCGGTGGAAAGCGTGGTCCGGGCTCCGGGGCACACACCACTGGTACGAGGGGTGTCGGCAGGGATGAACTGTGTTCGGCTCTGCCTCGCACAATCTGGCTCACCCGAACAGTCCACCCACGGCGAACCACCCCTTCGCAATTCCGGCTCAGGCAAACTATTCGGCCGACGTGAACCCGGTGCGGCACCATCCCAGAAGATAACGCTCAGCCGAACAATCACGTGAGCAGTTACCAGGTAAAGCTATATATCGGGAAATCCGGCACAACCGAATATTTCGGCAATGCAGAACACGTACGGTTGTGCCTCGGATAATTCGGCTGAGCGGGATAGTTCATCTCGGGTTGATCGAGTCAGCACAGGACGCTCGGAATTCAGCCCAGCCGACACCCACCGTCCGCGTTCGCATCACCACCCCACGGCCGCACGATCAGCACCGCACCACCGGTTACCGGGGCCACCGCAGCGGAGCAGGTTGTCAGGCCCACCGCAGCGAAGCGGCTTGTCAGGCCCACCGCAGCGAAGCGGCTTGTCAGGCCCACCGCAGCGAAGCGGCTTGTCAGGCCCACCGCAGCGGAGAGGTCGTCAGGGCCTGCCGCAGCGGAGCGGCTTGTCAGCACCGCCCCAGCGGAGCAAGTCGTCAGCACGCCGCACCGGAACAGGTTGTGACCACAGCGCACCGGAGCAGGCTGTCAGCATCACCGCACCGGAGCAGGGACGCGCCGGCCGCCGGAGGGCTCAGCGCACGCTTGCGGTCACGGCCCGCGCCGTGAGGCAGGTCCATCCGCCCACGTAGATGCGGTCGCCGTCGGCCAACCAGCGGCGCTCCCCCGGGCGCAGGGGTTCGGTGGGCAGCGCGTCGCCGCGCGCGGCGACGTAGGTCCCGTTGGCCGACCCCAGGTCGACGACGCTCCACCCACCCTCCGCCCAGGCGATCTCGCAGTGCCGGCGCGAGACGCCGGTGTCCTCGCACACGATGTCCGGCACCACGCCGCGGCTGCGCGAGGCGCGGCCGACCACGAGCCGCTCCCCCGTCAGCGGCACCACGGCGTCGGTCACGGAGCCCGCGGCGGCCCCGGCGGCCGCCGAGGCCGGGGACGTCCGCGACGACAGGGGCGACAGGGCGGCCGGGGACGCCGGGGGCAGCCCGTCCTCCGGAGCCTGCTCGGCCGACCATTCGTAGTCCGACCGGACCTCGACCGCCCAGGCGGTGGGCTCGGCCTCCCGCAGCGGCCGCACGGCGGGGAGGACCACCCGGGGCAGCGTGACGGAGTCGTCGGGCCGGGGCGTCGCACCGATCCGGACCGCCAGCAGCGGCACGTGCTCCTGGACGACGTTCGGGTGCGCGGCCATCATGCGCGCCAGGGCCAGCGCGCCGTCGAGCGGCAGGCCGGCGCTGGGCTGCACGCGCACGTCGTCCCGCTTCTCCAGGAGGTGCTGGACCACCATCGCCCGCAGCGTCGGCGCGTGCATCAGCAGCTTCCCCGTGGTGACCGCCACCGGCACGACGCCGGGGTGGCTCAGCACCGCGCACAGTCCGTCGGCCAAGGAGCGCGCCGCCTCGTCGAGGATCTCGCGGCATGCCAGGTCGCCGTAGTCCGCCGCCGTGATGACCTGGGGCGCGAACCCGGCGAACAGCGACACGTCATTGACGGCGGCCCACCGCTCCCGCCGCCCGAAGTGCTCCTCGGCGGCCCGGACCAGGCCCGGCGACGCCCCCATGCGGCGGCCGTCCATCGACCGGGCCGCCGCGTCCAGGCCGCGCCGCCCGATCCAGGCGCCGCCGCCGTTGTCGCCCACGTGCGGCCCCATCCCGTCGGCGAGGTGCCAGCGGCCGACGTCGTCGCACGCCACGGCCACCGCGCCCGTACCCACGGCCAGCGTGGCGCCCGACCCGGTGCCGATGGCACCCAGGTGCGCCGTGACCGCGTCGCTCGAGACGGCCGTCGAGGTGGTCCGCAGCTCCTCGGACAGGATGTCGTGCACCCGGTTGGGGTCCAGCGTCCCGGACTGCGTCATGGACCGGAACCCCCGCATCCCGACGGCGGCGGCCGACACCCGCGGGCGCCCGCCGAACCGGGCGGCGAAGCCGCGGCACAGCTCGCGCACCACCTCGGGCACGGTCGACCGCCCGCCGACCATCGTCGCCGGCGGGCCCGTGACCTCGTAGGACACGCCGCCCCGCCCGGAGCTGAACCGGAGGCGGGAACCCGTGCCGCCGATGTCCACGCCTACCACCCGAGCGTCCACTTCGAGGCCCTTTGCCCCGCCCTGCTCCACAGTCACAATCGGCACCGGCACATATTCACCCGGGATGCCGCATTCCGCATGTGTCGGCTGTCATACGACGCGGCGCCGACCCCGGTCACCGTGCGCGCCGGACACGCACCCCGAGCAGGAGGGCGGAGCCGAGCACCAGGAACACCACCGCGGCCGCCAGCAGGCCGGCCACGTCGGTGCCGGTCGTCGCGAGGTCGCCACCGTCGGGTCCGGGCGCGGCACCCGGTCCGGGCGGCGCGTCAGGTCCCGGACCCGGCGGAGGCGGCGTCGGCTCCGGCGAGGGTGTGGGCGTCGGTGTCGGAGTCGGCGTCGGCCCCGGCTCCGCGGTGTTGGTCACCGCGCACTCCACCGAAGCCCCGGGCTCGGCGACCAGCTGGAAGCCCGGTGCGTCCCCGTCGGCGTCCTCCGCCCCGGCGCAGGTCACCGGGCCTGCCGTCCACCCGTCGCCGGGCTCCGGCTCGGCGATCGTGTATCCGGCGCCCGCCACCAGCCCCGTCCACGACACCGTCGCGGACCCCGGACCGGTGCCCGAGACCGTCTGCGTCCCGGGCTCGACCGCGTCGTCCGGGGTGAGCACCAGGTCGAACGCCCACTCCAGCCCCGGGTCCGCGCCCTCGACGGTCTTGGTCACGGACACGTCGGCAGGCGCCGCCGTGTTGACCGCCTCGCAGGAGAGCACGAGCCCGGCCGTCACGGTGAACTGGAACCCGGCCGCCCCGGGGTCCTCGTCGTCCGCCCCCGAGCAGGTCAGCTCCGCGGACCAGCCCGTGCCGGGATCCGGTTCCGTCAGGCTGTAGGACGCGCCGAGCTCCAGGTCGGGCCAGCTCGCCACGGGCTCCTCGTCGGTCACCGTGACCGGGACCGCACCGCCAGGACCGGTCAGCACCAGGTCGAACGCCCAGGGCGCGTCCTCGGCCCAGCCGGCGACCGACTTCTCCGCGGTCAGGCTACCCGCCTCGGCGGTGTTGGTGAACGTGCACAGCACGGTCTCCCCCAGCCCGACGTCGACCGTGACGGCCGGGATCTCGACAGTGACCTCCCCGGCCGCCCCCGTACAGGTGAGGTCCGTCAGGGTCCACCCCGGCGGCGGGTCCTCGCCGACCCGGTACGGACCAGGCGTCACCGGTCCGCTGCTGAAGGGCTCACCCGCGTCGGTCAGTACGAACGGCTCCTGGGGTCCGCCGTCCGGTCCCCACGAGAAGTCGAACTCCTGCGGTGCGCCCGCGGGACTCGTCTGCTTGTCCACCAGGAGCATGCCCCAGGGCGCGTTGGTATAGGTGCAGGTCACCGTCTCGCCGGGGTCGAGCTGGACCGAGCCGACCAGCCCGTCGGCACCCGACGGCTCACCGTCGGGGTCGCCGTCCACGCACGTCAGGTCGGTCCCCTCGAACCCGTCCTGCGCCAGCTCCGTCACCGTGTAGGCGCCGGGGTCGACGTCCGGGAACGTCTGCACGCCCATGCCGTCCTGCGTGGTGATCGAGAACTCCGGCGGGTCCAGCCAGTCACCCGTGAACTGGAACTCCCCGTCGCCGTCGGTCACCGCCTTCGCCACCACGATCGTGCCCGTCCGGATGTTCTCGACCGTGCAGTCCCCCACGTCTCCCGGGTTCACCGAGAAGTCGCTCAGGTCGTCGATCACGAACGGCTCGCCGCCGTCCGCCGGGGTGATCGTGCACGTCAGCTCCCCCTCGATCCAACCGTCGGCGCCCGACTCGACGAGCGAGTACCGCACGCCGGGCACGACCTGTGGAAGGTCGACGGTCGTGGTGCCGTCCACGGTCGTGACGGGCACCACGATGGGATCGACCGCCTCGTCCAGGTCGGTCAGGACGAGCTCGAACTGCCCGTCGCCGCCCACCGAGGTCTTGGTCAGGGTCCCGCTCCCCTGCACCGCGGTGTTGACGAAGGTGCAGGAGACCGCCTCGCCGACGGGCGCGACGAACTGCAGGCCCGGGCTGTCCGGATCGACGTCCTCGATCCCGGTGCACGCGGTCTCGGCGGTCCATCCGGGTACGTCGCCCTCGGTGATCGAGTACGTCTGCCCCGGCAGCAGCCCCGACCACGTCACCGTCTGCCCGGACTGCCCCGTGCCCGCGACGGTCTGCGGCGAGGTCTCGCCCGCCGGGAGGGGGTCGATGCTCAGGTCGAACTCCCACGGCAGGTCACCGCCGATGCCGGCGGCCACCTTGGACACGCTGATCGACGACGTCTCCACCGTGTTCTGCGCCCCGCAGTCCAGCACCTGGCCGGGCGTCAGCACCACCTGGAACCCCGGCGCCGGGCCCAGGTCGGTCAACCCGGTGCAGGTGATGTCGCCCCGGGTCCAGCCGGCCGGTGTCGTCCCGCCCTCCCGCAGCGTGTACTCCACGCCGGGGACGAGACCGTCCCACTCGACGGTCGGTGCACCGGAGGTAGCCGACCGGGTCACGACGTCGCCACCGGGGTCCACCAGCTCGAAGTCGAACGACCAGGGCAGGTCCGGGCCCGCGCCCGCCACGGTCTTGGTGAGCGACGCCGTGGCGGGTTCGGCCGTGTTGGTGAAGAAGCAGACGATGACGCCGCCCGTGGGCAGGTCCACCTCGACGCCGCGCCCGTCCGCCGTCGGCGTCCAGAAGTCGTCGTTGCACTCCAGGCCGCTCAGCGCCCAGGCCGGCTCGTCGGTCGGTTCGGTGATCGTGTACACGCCGGCGTCGAGGTCCAGGAACGTGCGCAGGGCGACGTTGGGCGGCTCGGAGTTGCCGTTCAGCGCGAACGGCGTCGGGTCGCCCACCGGCGGGGTGAGGACGAAGCCGAACTCCTGGTCGAACTCGACCGGCTCCGTGCGCTTGATGACGGTGATCGACCCGGGCAGCGTGTTCGTGAAGAAGCACCGCACGGTCTCCCCGGGCAGCACCGTGAGGTCGATGGCGCGGGTGGCCGGGTCCCCGGAATGGTCGGCGCCGCCGTACGTGCAGGCGAGGTCGGCAAGGACGGTCGCGGGATCGCCGTCGTCGGTCAGCTCCTCGAGCGTGTAGGTGCCGGCCGGGACGTCGGTGATCACCTCCTCGTACAGCGTGCCGTCGCCCTGCTCGACGTCGATCGAGAAGGACTCGCCCCCGGGGATGTCGCTCGCGAAGTCGAACGTGCGCCCGTCCACGCCGTGCGCCTCCTTCGAGACGATCACCGTGCCGAGCTGCGTGTTGGTGAACGTGCACGTGATCTCCTCGCCCGCGACGGGGACGACGGTGGCGGCGCGCTCGTCCACGGTCGCCGCGGACGTGCACTCGATCTCCGGGGGCAGCCAGCCGTCGGCCGCCCCCTCCGAGATCGTGACGGGCGCACCCGTGGGGACCGGGAAGGACATGCTCTCGCCGTCGCCCAGCGTCACCGGGTCCTGCCCGGTGACGTCGAACCCGAAGGTGTCCGGCGCGCCGTCCGGCTCCGTCTGCTTGGTGACGGTCACGACGGCGGCCGCGTTGGTGATCACGCAGTCCGTGGTGTTCCCCGGGGTGACGGGGAACCGGTCCGACGGGTCGTCGAGCACGAACTGCTCCGGCGGGCCGCCGTCCACCGGGATCGCCGTGCACACGAGCGACTGGAGCGCCCACGGCGGCGGGATGTCGGGCTCGGTCATCGAGAAGGAGGAGCCGGCGAGCACGTCGGGATAGGTCTTGGTCTCGCCGCTCGACACGGTGTCGACCAGGGTCTCCACCGTGGGCGGTCCGGGCAGGACCGGCCCGGTGTCGCTGGCCACGGTGAACCCGAACTGGTCGCCGTCGGCCGCGATGTCGGGCACGGTCTCCTTGGTCACCGTGAGGGCTCCGCAGTTCGAGATGCTCAGCTGGTCCGGCGAGTGGTCGGCGAAGTCCTGGATGTTCGCGTTCGGGGAGTTGCCCGTGCGGGTGAACATCTCGGAGACCTGGAACGCGGAGCAGGCCTCGGGCGAGAACAGGCCGGCGGAGCTGAGGTCGATCGCGAACTCGCCGAACGTCTCCTGCGGCTGGTTCGTCAGGGGCGGGCCCTCACCGCGCACCCCGACCGACCAGTCGAAGTCGGCGGTGCCCGGCTGCCGGGTCCAGGTTCCTGCCCCGAGGGGGTTCGCGCAGTCGTCGCCCGCCGCCGGGGTCCAGCGTTCGACGAAGGCGGTCGTGCCCGACGCCGCGTAGTCGAACTCCAGGAGCACGTCGTCACACCGTCCAGGTTCCGGGCCCTCCAGGTTCTGGTAGATGCTGACCTCGCCGTTCCCCACGTACCGGGTCCAGTACCCGTAGAGGATCGCGTGGCGGCTGCCCGCTGCGTCCGTGACGATCTCGACCCCGTAGCCGGTGGAGCAGAGGTCGCCCTTGGCATTGGGGTTCGAGGGCCCGGGCACCCACGGGTTGGTGCCGGGGTTCTGGCTCGGCGGCGCTCCGGTCGCGTCCGGGTTGGCGTTGCAGGAGGCCGCCACTGTGCCGTTGTCCCAGGCGAAGCTGCCCTGCACGACGCCGGTGGAGCTGTTGCCCTGCTCCGTGACGTACGGGCCCGTGGGCGTGAACGTGAAGCCGCCGCCCGGCTGCACGTCCGTGATGAAGTCACCCCAGTTGAAGGTCTCCGGCGGAGCGGCGGGGTCCGTGGTCCCGTCGAGCGACATCCCGGTCTGCAGACCGGAGGGCTCCAACGTCGCGGCGGCCGCCACGGGCGCCAGCACCACGGGGACGACGACGGCGCCACCCCCGAGCGTGACCGCGGCCAGCGTCGCCACCAGCCGGCGCGCGCCGCTCACCTGACGACCGTCTCGGAGCTCACATTCGCCACGGGGCCTCCTCTGTCGCGCACGCCGGACCGGCGCGCGGCACCTCGACGCTACGAACCAGGTCGCCGGTCTGCCACCGGGGGGCGGGTGAATTTCGCGAGCAGGAATCCCGTCGCGGGGCCGTTCGGGCAGCCCGACAGCGGCCCCGGGACGGTCTCGATCACCCGCCGAGACGGCGGCGTCACCCGAACAGGGTGACCCGGCGGGGCCCCGGCCGCCCGAGGCTGGGACCGTGCGCACCCACCACCGTCGGCCGACCGATCCCGGGGGCCCGTGATGTCCGCCCTCATCGTCACCCTGGTCGGGCTCGTCCTGCTGCTCGCGGGGTCGCTGTCGGTGCGCCTCGCCGTCCTCGCCGCCGGGTTCGGTGTGTCGTGGATGCTCGCCGAGGCGATGGGCGCCGACACGGCCACCGCCCTGCTCGTGAGCGTCGCCGGCGCCGTGCTGGCGTTCCTGCTCACGCTCGTGGCGGCCCGGCTGCTGTTCTTCGTCTGCGGCCTGTGCGTCGGGGCGCTGGTCGGGGCCAGGCTCTTCGTGCTGGTCCAGGGCGGTACCGCCGACGTGCTGCTCGCCCTCATCGTGGTCCCGGCCGTGGCCCTGCTGTGCGCGTTCCTGGCCCGGCGGCTGCAGCGCCGGTTCCTGGTGTGGGGCACGGCGGTGGCCGGGGCGGCCCTGGTGCTGTCCGGCGTGGGCCGCCTCTGGACCGACGCGGGCGAGCTGTGGAAGCCGGAGAGCGGCGGCGCCGTCGTCCTGATGCTGGTGCTCTGGGTCGTGCTCGCCGTGATCGGCAGCCAGGTCCAGAAGCGCACCACGGCGCGCCCGGCCGACCGGTAGGAGGTTCACCGGGAACGGGTGATGCCCGGCCCCGGCGCGAGCGGTGGAGTGGCAGTGTCAGGCCACCCGCGCGAGCCCAAGGAGCCCTCGATGTCCCAGTCCACGCTCACCGCCTGGAAGTTCAAGACCGCCGACGGCGCGGACGAGGCGGCGAAGTCGATCCAGCGGCTCGCCAAGGAGCGGCTCGTCACGATCCACGACGCCGCGACCGTGCGGTGGGACACGGGGGCCAAGAAGCCCAGGACCCACCAGCTCTCGTCGCTGGCCGGGGCGGGGGCCCTCGGCGGCGCCTTCTGGGGGATGCTCTTCGGCCTCCTCTTCTTCGTCCCCCTGCTCGGCGCGGCCATCGGCGCCGCCACCGGTGCCCTGAGCGGTGCCCTCACGGACGTGGGGATCGACGACGGTTTCATCAACCGGGTCCGGGACAAGATCACGCCGGGAACCTCCGCGCTGTTCGTCCTGTCCTCGGACGCCGTCGTCGAGAAGATCCAGGACGCCTTCGCCGGGCAGGAGGCGCCCGAGCTCATCTTCACCAACCTCGACGCCGAGCAGGAGGCCGCGCTCCGCGAGGTCTTCGGCGACGAACGATCTACCGACGAGGAGAAATCATGACCAGCGCAGCATCCGGCTCCGAGCCGATCCCGGGGACCTACCCGAGCGGCCGCGTGAGCTCCACCGACTACGGGCAGACGAGCACCGTCGCCCTGACCACCTCGGCGTTCGCCGGGGTCATGCTCATCATGGTCTCCGTGTTCCAGATCCTGCAGGGGATCGCCGCGACCGCGGCGGGCACGGTGTACGTCACGGGCGCCGAGTACGTGTTCCAGCTCGACGTCTCGACCTGGGGCTGGATCCACATCGTCGTCGGGGCGATCGCGCTCGCCACCGGTATCGGCGTGCTCGCCGGGCAGGCCTGGGCGTACGTGGCCGGTATCGTCCTGGCCGCTCTGTCGGCCCTCGCGAACTTTGCCTTCATCCCCTATTACCCCGTCTGGAGCCTGGTGATCATCGCCTTCGACGTGTTCGTGATCTGGGCATTGTCCACCCTTGTCGCACGGGGCGACTGAGCGCCTGCGCACGGGGTGAATCCACCCCGTGCGCAGGCATCGTCGAAGAAGGGCGCGCATGATTGCAGGTAAGCGTGTGACCGATTCCTGACCGGGCATTCCGGAGGTGCGGGAAATACGTGAATTCCTGGCCGGTGGGGTTCCCCCGTCACCGGCCGGCGGCCAGGGGGCGGCCGCCACTTCACCGTCGAGTGAGGAATCCGCGGAATGCGCGCCAACCCGAGCCCTCCCGCCGTCCGCCACGGCGGAGCCCGCGCACCCCGTGCGCCCCGCGCGTCACGGGCCGGGTACCCGGCCGGCGCACCGGACCGGGCGGGCACGTCCCGCCGGCCGGCCGACGACGACCTCCTGCCCCGCCTGCCGCGCGTCTACGTGCCGCGGCTGCGCCTGTGGCAGCGGCTCGACGCCGCGACCGAGAGCGCCGTGACGCTGCTGGTCGCCCCGGCGGGCGCCGGCAAGACCCTGGGTGTGACCGGGTGGCTGCGGAACGCTCCCCCCGCGCACGCCGAGCGCGCCGTCTGGGCCCGCGCCGACGGCTCCTGGACCGCCGGGCGGGTCGACGCCGCCCTGGACGGGGCGGGCGCACCCGGCGAGCGCGAGCCCGGCGAGCCGCCACCCCTGGTCGTGATCGACGACGCCCACCTGCTGCCGCCGTCGGCCCTGCGCCGCGTCGACGAGCGGCTCAACAACGCGCCGGACGGCATGCGGCTCCTGCTGCTCAGCCGCTGGGTGCTGCCGCTGACCCGCCTCGTCCCGGAGCTGCTCGGCAACTTCACGCTCCTGCGGGGCGACCTGCTGCGGCTGAGCGACGCCGAGGCCGCGGAGCTCGTCGCGGCGCACGCCCGCACCGAGGACCGGCAGGTGCTCGACGCCGTGGCCCGGCACGCCGACGGCTGGTGCGCCGCAGCCGTGCTGGCCGCCCGCGAGCTGAGCGCCGCGCCCGACCCGGCGGCCGTGGCCCGCCACCTGGCGCACGACGTCACGCCGATGGCCACGCGCGTGGCGGGCGAGGTGTTCAGCACCCTGACCCCCCGTCAGCGGCACCTCCTGCTGTGCATCGCCGGCGACGGCGTCGTCACGGTGGCCGCGGCGGCCCACCTGTCCCACGACCAGCACGCGGGCGAGATCCTCGCCGAGCTGGAGGACACCGGCCTGCTGGTGATGCGCGCGGACCACGGGTGCGACCCGGGGCCGGCGGAGGACACGCCCGCCGAGGGCGGCTTCCGGGTCCACCAGCTCCTGGCGGACGTGGTCCAGCGACAGCTCGCCGTGGGCGGCGTCGACGCCGCGCGTGCCCGCGCCACCGTGATCCGCGCCGTCAGGCTGGACATGGCGCGCGGCAACCTCACCCGGGCGTTCGCCCGGCTCGTCCGGGTCGGGGCGCCCACCGAGGCCGCCGACGTGCTGGCCCGGGACGGCGTGCGCATGGTGCTGAACCAGTGCGAGCACGACGAGGTGGGCGAGTTCGTCCGGGCCCAGCCCGAGATCGTGGACCGCCGGCCCGACATCTGGTTCGCCATCGCCCTCGACTGCTGGATCCGGGACGACCTGGAGGGGGTGCGGCACTGGAGCGACCGGCTGCTGGCCGCCCAGCGGCGGTGGTCGCCGTCCTGGCCGGCGGGCGGGCCCGAGGGCCTGGACGCGTCGATCGCCTGCGTGCGGCTGTGGCGCGCAGCCCTCGGGCTCGAGCCGGCCTACGCCGCCGTCGGCCACGCGAAGCGCGTGGTGGTGGCCTCCCAGAGCCGGCCGGCCGTGCGCGAGGCCAACGCCGACGTCCTGCCCGTGCTGGCGGCCGAGCTGGGGGCGACGCAGAACTGGCTCGGCGAGCTGACCGAGGCCGAGACCAGCCTCACCCTCGCCGTCAGCCTGTCGCGCAGCCAGGGCCTCGCGCCGCTCGGGGTCCTGGCACTGAGCCACCTCGCCTTCACCCAGTACATGCGCGGCCGCGAGAACGCGTGCGTGGAGCTGGCCGGCGAGGTCCTCGTCGCCGCCGACGCCCCGGGGGCGCGCACGCTCCCGTTCGTCACCGCGCGCGCCCGGCTGGCCCGGCTGCTCGCGCGCCTGCTCGACGTGCCCTCGCCCACCGGCCCGGTCGAGGCGCAGGTCACGGCCGCCGACTGGCACGGCGCGGACCTGTGCACCCGCTTCTGGTTCCGCGTCTGGGAGGCCCGCCAGGCCGTCCTGGCCGGCGGCGTGGTCGAGGCCCAGCGGATCCTCACCACCCCGCGGGAGAGCCAGCGCCTGACCGACGACCAGCTCCCGGAGCACCTACGGGTCGCGCTGCTCATGGAGCAGGCGTTCGTGGCGGTGCTCGCGAGCGACCGCGAGACGCTCAAGTCGCTGCACGGCACCCTTGACGCGCTCGGTGCCGTGGGCGAGGCGGCGCTCGTGCAGGGCCTGCGCGCCGACCGCGAGGGGGACCGCCGCGGCGCGGCGGTCGCGTTCGAGGCCGCCGCCGCGGACGCCGCCTACTCGCAGCCGCCCACCCGGGCGCTCGCTCTGGCGTGCGAGGCCCAGCTCCTGGACGCGCTGGGCGACCCGTCGGGCTCGCAGGACCGGCTGGCGGAGGCGATCACCGTCACCGAGGCCCGCCGGAACGCAGCGCCGTTCCTGGGCTGGACGCGCCAGGGCACGCCCGTCGCGACGCTGCTGCGCCGGCTGGTTGAGCGGCTGGCGGGGTCCTGGGTGCAGGAGCTCGCCGCCACCGCGGCCGAACGGCCCGACGTGACGGTGCTGTACGCCTCGATGACCGCGACGCCCCGCGAGCTCGGCGAGGTGAGCCTGGCCCTCGTCCCGCCGGCCCTGAGCCCGCGCGAGCGGGAGGTGCTCAACGAGCTGGCCCGCGGCGCGACGTACGCGGACATCGCCGCCGCGCTGTTCGTCTCGGAGAACACCGTCAAGACGCACGTGTCGAGCCTGTACACCAAGCTCGCGGCGTCCCGCCGCAGCGAGGCGCTCAAGATCGCGCGGAGCTTCCACCTGCTGTGACGACGCCGGCCGGCGCGGCTCAGCAGTCGAGGTCCGCCACCACGTCGTCCTTGGCGTCCTTGACGCCCTGCCACTCGTCGCGGAGCGTGTCGATCGCGCCCGAGACCGTCGCCTCGCCCGCGACGTCGTCGACGGCCTTCTGGAGGCCGTCCCACGCCTGGTCGAGCTCCTCGGAGCGGTCCGCGACGACGTCGGACGCCGCCGAGTCGAACTCCTGCCACGCCTGGCTCAGGTCGTCCCGCGCGGCCCGGACCTCGTCGACCGTGGCGTCGGGCGTCAGCGTGGAGCGGAAGTCGTCCAGGGCGGCCGTGAGGTCGTCGGCCGCGCCGCACGCCTGCTCCGTGTTCTGCTCCGGGGTGTCGCTGGAGCACGCACCCGTCGCCAGGAGCATCAGCCCGACCAGGACCCCTGCTGTCCGTCTCATCTCCGTACCTCCCTGCTTGCGCTGAACCTGATTGCGCTGAACCTGATTGCGCGAACCCTGCTCGCCGGATGCCCGGCTCACGGGAACACGACCGCCCAGTCGTCCTTCATGCTGACGGTCGTCCAGCCGAGGCGGTCGGCCGTCGCCGTGATGGGCTCCGTCGTCTCGAAGCTCTGGGCCTGGCTGGCGTAGGCGAACTCCCGCTCGGGGTCGTCGTGGTCCACCAGCAGGGACAGGTGCGGCCCGTCGGCGGCCGCCGCCCACTCCAGGAGCTCGTGGTCGCCGGCGGAGTTCCCGGCCGCGAGCACCGGCGCGCGGCCGAGCTGAGCCTGGATGTTCGTCACCTTGGCGGCGCCCTCGTTGACGTCGCCCAGCACGCGGGCGGTGCGCCGCAGCTCGGGCCGGCCGTTCGCGTCCTGCCCGAGCTCGTACGCGATCATCGTCCCGACCACCCGCTCGGGCGGCACGCCGTACAGCTCCTGGCTGACCGAGCGGACGAACTCGGTACCGCCACCCGTCACGACGCCGACGGTGAAGTCGAGCGCCCGCAGGGCGTCGAGGAGCTCCAGCATCGGCCCGTACCGCACCGCGCTCAGGGGCCGGCCCAGGGTCGGGTGGGCGCCGGCGCGCAGGAACTCGCGCACCTCGCGGGTGAACGCGCGCGGGTCGAGCCCCTGGAAGAGGCCCGCCAGGGCGAGCGCCACGCGGGCCAGCCCGATCTCGCCGACGGCGGCGCTGTCGCCCGCGAGCACGGCGCGGAACTCTGCCTCCCCCGCGAGCGACGGGTCCTCCTCGACCCGTCGCCGCAGCGCGTCGACGTAGAACTCGTACTGCACGTAGGTGGGCCGCTCGCACCACAGCGTGCCGTCGTTGTCGAAGTAGGCGACGCGGTCCTCGGGCGGGATCGTGGCGGCGTCGTCGAGGAACCCGAGCAGGGCGTCACGCGTGCGCCCGGGGCGCCAGGACGGGAGCCGGCTCGCTTCGTTCATGACATGCCTCCGGGCAGTGCGGTCCCGGGTGGCACGGTCCGGGAGAGCTCGTCGGCGACGCCGTCGGCACGAGGAAGCGCGCGGACGCAGCGGAAGCCGATGTGGCTCATCCCGGTGTCGACCGCCTGCGGCCGGCGGGCGGCGGGCCGGTAGCGCCGGCAGTAGGTGTCGGCGCAGAGGAAGGACCCGCCCTTGACCACCCTGCGCGGCACGGCGAACTGCGGCTGACGGGCGTCGCGGCTGGTGTCGGCGTCGCCGCCCCGGGGATTCACGGGCGCGCAGCAGTCGTGGGCGGCCGCGGCGGGGTGGCGGTCGGTCCACCAGTCCGCCGTCCACTCCCAGACGTTCCCCGCCATGTCGAACAGGTCGTACCCGTTCGGCGGGAACGAGCCCACCGGGGCCGTGCGTGTCCAGCCGGAGCCGCCGGTGGACCGCCACGGGAAGTCGGGGCCGTCCCACGTGTTCGCCAGGACCTGCCCGCCGGGCCGGGCCTCGTCGCCCCAGGTGAAGCCGGCGCCGTCGAGCCCGCCGCGGGCGGCGTACTCCCACTGGGCCTCCGTGGGCAGGCTCGCCCCGGCCCAGGCCGCGTAGGCGGCGGCGTCCTCGTGCGCCACCTGCACCACGGGGTGGTCGCCGCGGTCGTCGACGCCGGAGCCGGGTCCCTCCGGGCGTCGCCACGACGCCCCGGGGACCCAGGCCCACCACTGGCTGAGGTGGCGCAGGTCCACCGGGCCGGGCGTCGGGGTGAACACCATGGACCCGGGCGCGAGGTTCTCGGGCGGGGCACCCGGGTAGAGGGCGGGGTCCAGCGGCCGCTCGGCCACCGTCACGTACCCCGTGGCCGCGACGAAGGCGTCGAACCGCTCGTTCGTCACGGTGTACCGGTCGATCCGGAACCCGTCGACGCGCACGGGATGGGCCGGCGCCTCCTCGGGGTAGTGGTCGTCGGAGCCCATCCGGAACAGCCCGCCGTCGAGCCGGACGGTGGCCGGCCCCACGGCGGTCAGACCCACGGCCTCCCGCCCCCCGGCGGGGGCGGCGCCCGCGGCGCGGGGGTGGTCGGGGTAAGCCGTCAT